>NZ_JBEXDZ010000008.1:0-101459 GCF_040606085.1 Streptomyces sp. NPDC005485
GGCGCGCCCGAGCCAGCCGCCCGCGAACCCGGCGATCGGGTGCCCGTCGGGGCACGCGTCCTGCCATGGCTGCTCCGGCTCGACGGAGAAACGGTAGGCGGCGCGCGGCACGAGCAGGCCGGCCGCCGCACCCCACAGGGCGGCGACGGCGGCGAGTACGAGATCCTCAGTCATCCCAGGTCACAACAGCGCGCGGGCAGCGGCTCATCCGGGCCGCAACAGCACGCGGGCAGCCGCTCATCCCGGGCCGCAACAGCTCGAAGGCAGTCGCTCCGTCCAAGACGGGGGTCGGCACTCATCCCACCGCCGCCACGCCGCTGCGCCAGGACGGCAGCAGTTCGTCGAGCAGCGCCTCGGTCCGCGGCGGCACCCCGCGGGCCCCGCTGCGGGACACCAGGTCGGCGGCGACCCTCTTCAACCGGTCGCTGTCGCCCGTGGCGTGCGTGGCGCGCAGCAGCTCGTTCCACAGCCGCTCGTCGCCCGGGGCGGAGCCCAGCGCCGCGTTCAGCGCCTCGATGGCCTTCTCCGCGCGGTCCTTCTCCAGGTGGAACGCGGAGAGCGCGAGCCCGATGTCCGCGACGAGCAGCGGGAGTTGGGCGTCGATGATCTCGTGCGTGAGCCAGTTGTAACGGTCCTGCGGGCGGTCGGCGAGCAGCGGACCGCGGACGAGGACGAGCGCGTCGGTGAGCAACCGCCCGCGCACTACGCGGGAGTTGACGCCCTTGCCCTGCGTGGCCTCGTGGTAGAGCGACCGCAGCACGTCCAGGTCGGACACGACGGACTTGGCGAGCGTGAGCCGCCCGGCCGCGTCGACGCCGAGCCGCGGCGTGCCGTCCGGGTCGGTTCCGAGCCAGCCGCGCAGCCGCTCGACGAGCGCGTCGCGTACGTCGTCGCCGGCGCCGCGGGGCCACAGGGCCGAGGAGAGCACCCGGGGGTGGACGCCCTCGCGGTGCAGGAGGAGCAGCGCGAGCGCCTCGTGCATCAGCGGGCTGCGCTCGCCGTCGGGCGTCTCCAGGCCGATGATCTCGTACGGGCCGACGAGCCGCGCGTACACGGCGGGCCGCCCCTGTTCGCTGATGTCGACGAGGAACGGCGGGGCGGTGGCGTTGGTGTCGTCGCGCTCGGGGTCGGCCTCCACGAACAGCTCGACGACCGCGCGCTGCTGGGCCACCGGCAGTACCTGCGCGTCGAGTTCGAGTCCGAGCAGCGGTGCGAGGAGTTTGCCCTCGCCGGTGATCTCCATCTCCCAGGCGGCGCCCGGCAGATCGCCGCTCTCGGTGCCGACGAGGTAGCCGATGCCCAACCGGCTTGCGTCGGAGGCGAGTTCGGCCAGCTTGACCGCGTCGTCGGGGGACGGCTCGGCGGCGAGCAGTACGAGGTGCGGGGCCCAACGGGTGTGCTGGGCAGGGCCGGTACGCCCGGTGAGCACCGAGTCGTGGCCGGCGGCGCCGAGCGCGCCGCGCCGCTGCCGGGTCTCCGCCTCCATGGTCTCCACGAGCGCCTCGACGTCGTCGAGGTGGCGGAGCCGGTTGGGGGCGAGGGGGGTGAGGTCCTCGCCGAAGCCGACGAGCGTGATCGTCATGCGGTCGGACCAGCCGTTGGTCGCCAACTCGGCGGCGACCGAGGCGAAGACGCTCGCGCGGTCGGCCTCGCGGCCGCTGAGGGACACGATTCCGGGAACGGCCTCCAGGTTGAGCAGCAGCCGGGAGTCGTCCATGGTGCCGAGGCTGACGAGACCGGGGTACGGCGCGGCCGTGTCGACGTCCTCGTACCGCTCGGCGTCGGTCCGCGCGAGCATCCAGAACGTCTGGTCCTGTCCGAGCTGCCACGGCGCGGGCGGCTTCCCGGCGGGCTGGGCGAGCTGGAGGTGCAGATCGCCGTTGCCGCTCATCCACGTCGCGTACACGGTCGGCAGGGGCCGGGACTCGGCGGCCAGCGCCGCGGCGAGCCCGCGCAGCGAGAGGTCGAGGAGCCGTACGCCCTCGGGGTCGGCCCCCACGAGCAGCGCGTCGTGCGCGTCGGCCGCGGCCCCGGTCGGGGTGGGCGGCTCCATACCGCGCCGTCCGCCGACGGCACCGAGCGCCGACTGCCACAGCGCCTGACGGCGACGGCGGCCGAGGGCGCCGAGGAGCCCGGCGGCGAGGAGGGGTGCGCCGACGAGGGCCTCGGGCAGCCCGAAGGAGAACCCGCCGTGCTCACTCTGCGAACCGGCCTGCTGCTGTTGCTGGTTGCTCTGTCGGCTGCCCTGGCTGCCCTGGCCGCCTTGGCTTCCTTGGCTTTCTTGGCTTCCTTGTTGACTGCCCTGCCGATCGTCCTGCTGGTTGTTCCGCTGGTCGCCGCCGGGCCGCTGCTCGGGAAGGGTGATGTGGGCGGTGTCCCGGTCGCCGGAACCCTGGTGGGTGTTGCCGCCCTGCTGCTGGTTGCCGCCCTGCTGGTGATCGCCGGTTCGGGCGTACTGGGAGATCTGCTGCTGGACCTCCTCCGACACCTTGGGCGACTCGTCGGGCAGCTCGACGAGTTCGCCGCCGTGGGCGTCGCCGGGCATCTCCAGGATCCACCCGGGCCGGATGAGACTGGCCTCGGAGAGCTTGGAACCGTCGGGCTGCGTACGGTCCTTGTTGAGCTGGTAGATCTCCTTGTACCTGCGGCCGTCGCCGAGGTGCCGCTGCGCGACCTCCCAGAGGGAGTCGTGATGGCGCCCCTCGGGCGGCTGGATCCGGTAGTACTTGGTGCTGCCCTCCTCGGCCGTGCTGCCACCGGTGCCGGCCTCGGCGTGGGACGCGGCGTTGGCGGCCTGCTCGGCGATCGCGGCGGCCGCACTGGACGCGGCCTGCTCCTGCTGCTGGCCGAACAGCCCGCCCGGCGTCTGCTGCGCCGCGGCGATGGTCCCCTTCTGGTTGCCCTCCATGCTGTGCCCGAGCTGCGAGAGCCCGGGTGTGAGGCTGGCCGCGGTGGCGCCGACGAGCAGCAGCGCGGCGACGAGCTGCCGGGCCAGCAGCTGACTCGGCCCGGCGCCGGGCACCCGCCCCGGCAGTCCGACGCCCGACAGCGCGGCCTTCACTTCCACCAGCACACAGGCCGTGAACTGCGCCCAGGCCAGCCAGACGACCACGGTCAGCACGTTGATGAACGTGTCGACGGTGATCGGCCGCTGCAGCCAGTCCAGCGTCGGCGCCCCGCCCGGCAGCGGCCAGCCGATCGCCACGGCAAGCGCTCCCGGCACCCCGACCACGAGCACGACAAGCGCCACGAAGGCCAGGAACGCCTTCACGAAGTCCCCGAACGTCCGACGACGCCGGGGCAGGGGCTGCGGCGTCCGATTCCTCGGACCCGGCGAGCTTCCCGTCGAGCTGGAAGTGGTGCGTCGCGCCATGGCGGGTGTCCTGGGGTCTGGGGTCGTGTGGGGAGAGAGTGACTGCTGCATGTATGTGTGCCGGGGGTGCGCCTGGGGGGTGTGCTGAGCCTACCGAGATCGTACGGAGGTCGTCGAAGGGCGGACAGGGAGTGCCGCCGGACCGTGCGCCCGTTTCCTCACCATCCGCCCCCTAAGCCGGAGTTGCCGCCCGAGGCTTTGCTGGACCACCGGCCCGCCGTCACCCCCGCGACGTCCAGCCTCCGCCCCGTTCGCAACTGTCATGTCACAGTTCTCACAGTCCCCACACAATCCCCCATTGCCGCCCCGCTCCCCTTTACGCGCCCCTGGTAGCTTCGTTCTCTGCTGCACATTGCCTTACACAGGGGGAGATCCGACCATGTCCCGCCGCACCCTGCCCACCGCCACCGCACTCGCCGCCACAGCGGCCCTACTGCTCACCGCGTGCGGCAACAGCGACGACTCGTCGCCGGACGACATCAAGGGGGCGGATACGGGGGTGGGGTCGGCCTCGGCATCCGCCTCCGGCGCGTCCGGCGTGAAGCGGCCCGACGTGAGCGTGCCGAAGGATCTGAGTCTGGTCTTCGACTTCGACAAACCGTCGGCCGCCGATCACGCAGCGGCGCTGGCGGATGCGGAGAACTACGTCAGAGCCCTTGACCACGGCATCGCTCAGCAGGACGCCAATGACGCGGCATACCAGTTCTACTCGACAGGCGGCGCCGCGAAGTACGCCAAGTCCCAGATCCAGGCCTGGGTGAAGGGCGGCTGGACCGTCTACGGAACGGACCGGTACTTCAAGGCCGATGTCGCCCCCGTGGGGGACGGCAAGCCCGTCCTGGTCACCTTCTGCCGGAACCAGGCCAAGTTCTTCAGCAAGAAGATCAAGACCGGGACGGTGAACCGCACCGAGGAGAACCTGGACAGTTACCAGAAGTTCAGCCTCCTCATGAGTCCTTCCACCACGTCCTCGCAGGTCTGGCAGGCGCGTCAGGTCGACGTCCAGGGAAGGGTGAAGGAGTGCAAGGGATGACGGTCAACCGACGCCTCCTGGGCTGGACCTCCGCCGCCACCGCGGCCGCGCTGCTGTGGAGCGCGGGCCCGGCTCTCGCCAACGGCACGCCAGGGAACACCACGACCCCGCCTCACAAAGACAAACCCACAGGTGACGCCGACGGACGGAACCTCATGGCGTCCGTGACCCACTCGAGCATCCAGGTCACCTACCCCGGCGGGCACACGGAGAAGGGTTCCCTGGACGACCTCACCTCGGTGGATCCGAACTGGGAACCGCCGGTGTGCTGGTACGAGCCGGTGTTCACGCCCGAAGCACTCAAGAAGGCCGTCGAGTCCGGCGAGAGCGGCGCGGTCAACGCCCACGAGTGGTGGAGCAACGGCATCTTCGTCGACCACTACGACAAGGGTGAGCCGGAGGACAACTTCGACCTGAGCAGCGCCAAGAACAGCACAGCCGACGGCTATAAGAACTACAACGTCGGTAAAAAGGGCATGTTCTGGCGCAGCGTCGTCCGCAAGGGGCATGAAAGCGACACAAAGGCCTGGGACTGCGGCCGCATCATGTTCTGGCAGGACGCCGGCACGATCCCCGACGACAAGCACGCCCCCACTCCGGAGACCTTGGCGGCGTACGCGTACGACAAGATCCAGGTCCCGGAGACGAAGGTCGAGCTGAGGCCCGAGGGCAAGTCCACGGTCAACCTGCCCACTTGGATATGGCTGGACAAGGGCACCTTCAAGGAAGTCAAGGTCCGCGCCGAGCTCCCGAACACGGGGCTGTGGGCGGAAACGACGGCCAAGCCCGTGAGCCTTCACCTCGAACCCGGCACGGACGACGCCGACACCTACCCCGCCTCCGGCGAGTGCGAGATCAACGACGACGGCTCCATCGGCACCCCGTACAAGAAGGGCGACGCCGACCGGACCCCGCCCTGCGGGATCACCTACCTCCGCGCCACGAACGGCGAGCCGTACCCCCTGAAGGCCTCCGTCACCTGGCAGATCACCTGGGAAGGCACAGGCGGCGCGAACGGCGACCTCCCGAACGGCACCTTCGAGACCACCCAGGACGTGAACGTCCAGGAGATCCAGTCGGTCAACCGATAACACGCTCCGCCGAAGCCGGCACCGTTCCGCACGAAACGAACGGTCCGGCATTCCGCACCCTCCCATGCGGAAGGCTGCGCATCCCACGGCACAGACCTGCGCAAAGAAGCAGGTCAGCGTTCTTTGCCCGTCTTTGATGCTTGCCATACCTGACTCAAACGCGTCCCCACTACAGTGCATTGTTGGCATGTACACAGACTGGTACACGGGGCAGAGCCGCACGTCGGATACGGGGCATCGATGAGTGATCTGAAAGCGGACACCAAGCGCATACGCGAGTGCTCGCGCGCCTTGCAGAGGATCTACCACTCCTTCACCGACCGGGCCAATCCGGCCGAAGACTTCTCGGCAGCCGAGCTGGGGAACAAGCGCGTCGTTGACGCGTTCGATGAATTCGCGAGCAATTGGAAGATCCATCGAAAGGATCTCGCCGAACAGATCAAGACGCTCGGCACGATCACCTGGGAGGCCGCCAAGAGCTATGACACCGTCGATTCGGAGCTCGCCGCCGCCCTGCGAAGGCAGGACGCGAAGGCCAAGCAGGGCAAGGGAACCAAGTGAGGCGTCCTCCGGTCCACGAATGGTCCGTGCTCGGCGAGGGCAGCGACCCGGTACCGGGGGACCCGGACGCCATCGCCCTGCTCGGCCAGTCGCTCCGCGAGGTGGCGAACGACATCCAGCGTGAAGCGGGTGACGTCGAGGCGCTCTGCGGTGTCGAATCCTGGAAATCCAAGGCAGCCGATGCGTTCCGGGACACGGCGAAGGAGACACTCAAGCCGCTGCGGAAGGCGTACCACCGCTACGACAAGGCCGCGAGTGCGATGGGCACTCGGGTCCGCCAGGAGAGCACCGCCGACTGGGCCTCCGCTCTCGAACATGTGCAGCACCTGGCCGACAAGGCGTTGAAGGCGGCCCAGGTCGCGGACCGCGAGCATCAGTCGGCCACGAAGGGCATCAAAGGCCTGCCGCCGCATACCCAAGACGACGATCCCGAACTGGTGCGGCTGAAGAAGAAGCGAGACACGGCCGCCGACGACCTCGGTGCCGCGAAGTCCGCACTGCAGCACGCGAAGGACGTGCGGGACGACGCCGCGGACCAGGCCGCCAAGGTCATCCACCGCGCCATCACCCACGACGGCATGCATGACTCCCGATGGGACAAGTTCGGCAACACGGTCGACTCCATCGTGTCCGACGCAGGGGAGATCCTGAAGGAGGTGGGCGAGGTCCTGGTCTCGGATCTGGCATCCATCGGCCAGGCCATGGCGGACGATCTCGGATCGACGATGGCGGTCCTCGGCGGACTCGGGCTGGCAGCCATGGGGGCCGGCGAGGAGGTGGGCGGCATCCTGCTGGACGCCACCGGCATCGGTGCGGCCCTAGGTATCCCGATCAACATCGCTGCTGCGGCCCAGATAGCCACCGGGTTGTCCATCGCCGGCGTCGGAGCGGCCAACATCATGCACGACGCGGCGGGGCCGGACCGGGTCGATATGACGTCTGACGGATCGGGCGGAGGAACCGACGGCGATTGGGACACTGCTGCCCGAGGCGAAAGAACAAGGCCTTCAAAGGACCCGAGCGACGACGCGAAGCCAGGCGGGAGACGCACCGAACTCGACGGCTCCACCGAGAAGAGGCGCGGTTTAACGCGCGAGAATGAGGCGGCCGACCAACTGGCCAAGTCGGGCTACGACGTAGAGCAAAACCCTGAGGTTCCGGGACCAAAGGAGCCCGACTATCGCGTCGAAGGAAAGATTTTCGATGCATACTCGCCCAAGACCGGAAACGATGACGCGGTAGCCAAGGAAGTAAAGAAGAAGGTCAGAGAGGGGCAGGCCGATCGGATCGTATTGAACCTTGCCGACACTCCGGTCGATCCAGCAGTTCTCCGTGCGCGGCTGGAACGCCGCCCAATAGAGGGGCTCAAGGAGATTTTGATAGTCGACAAAAGCGGAAATGTAATCCCTTTCTACCCTTAGTGTGGGAGAACTTTCGACATGGCTTTTTCGTATACTCTGGATATCGCGACATCAATGTCGGCCCTAGATGTGGCGGAAAGACTCGTCCACACAGCAAGCGATGCGCAGCTGCTGCAGCCTGCCCCCTCCCCCGAAGATCTCCTCGCCGAGGGAGCCGTTACGGTGCATGGCACCTGGCTTCGGGTTATCGAGGAGGAAGATGAACCAGATCCTGATGACCCACTCGTCAAGAATTTGGGAATCTCCCCCTCAATGACGGTGATCTTCAGGTACAAGAAGAACGTTTATGCGCAGGAGCAGGACGATGACGTCGCTTTCCTCGCATCCCGGCTGCTTGAACAGGTACCAGGAGATGCCGTGCTGCATCTTGACTACGAGAGTGCCAAACTCGTCCGCCGCGCTGGAAAAACGAGCCTGAGTGATGACGCAGAGTTGTGGACGCCAAATCGCCTCGCACTGATCTCACAAGAGTACGATCGCGCCACTTATAAAATCGATTAGCCCAGGCATGCCATTTCTTTCTCACAGTAATCAAGGGACCCAAGGTAAACAACTGTATGGCCATCGATTATTACCTTGATTGCGCGACTATGTTGTCCGCGAACGGGGTGGCGGCTCAGTTGGAAGAAGTCGGCAAGGACTCCGGGGTGTTCGACGCGCCGATTACATCCAATCGGCTCATGGACGGGGCGCTCACCCGGCTGGGCACGCAACTGCGCGTGATGACGGAACGTCCGCCGCAGCCGTGCCATCCCATCGTCTCCGGGCTCGGCTTCACTCCGACGGTCGGCGTGGGTTTCCGTATGGCCAAGGGTGCCGACGTGAGCGACCAACAGGACGACATGCTCCGGCTGGTCGTGCCGCTGCTGGACCGGATCGACGGCGACACGGTCCTGCATTTCCAGTTCGAGGAGATCTGGTTGCTCCGCCGTGGTGCCGAATTGACATCCTTTCCGGCCCGGCAACCTGACCGATATTCAGCGAAATAGGATTCACCTGATGGCCGAAGATCGTGATTCGTCGCCCCATCGAGAAATGGGCGAGAAGCTCGAGTTCCAGGAGATCTGGAAACTGTTGCAGGCATACGAGTGGACGCGCGGCGTGAATCACGCACGCGATGGCTCGTTGCTGCCGCCCGGAGATCTGGATACCCCGGACTCCCCGTCCCGTGCCATGCGCACATACCTGCGCATGGCAGCACGCACCCCGGGGAGCGCGGCGCGCGTGGTTGCTGAGCTGGAGCTCCTGCTGGAGCGCGGTCCGGAGGACGATGTCCTGGAAGCTCTGGACGACGTCGGTGTCGAACCGGAGCAGTTGAGGCCGTCGGACGGCAAGGACCCCGACGAGTTCTTTGAGTTGATGCTCGTTCATTTGCGGGCATTCATCGCGGCGGGCGAGCATATCGAGGACGCTGTTCCGGAGTCGGGATGGGAGTGGCGAGAAAGGTACGGCGCCATCCGTGGGCTGATGGCCGGAGCATTCCATGTGGATTGCCTCTACGACTTTCCCGACCGTGATGCGGTCCTGGAGGACCACATCCACGGCGAGCAGGTCGAGCACATCGAGGAGATGTTGAGCGACATCGACGACCTGAGGGTCATCGCTCCGACCGATGACGATCTGGAGTGGGCCCTCCGAGGTATCGGCCACGGCCTTCTCACCCCGAAGGGGATGACTGCTTGGCAGTGGATGGAGCACATCGAGGCCCGACTCCGGCGTTACGTGCGAGAGAATGGCGCGCAGGAAGCGGCCCACCGCCCGCCAGGAGCGCCTAGGTGCTGAACTGCGGAAACTACGCGAGGCCGCAGGGCTCAAAGGACGCGAGGCCGCCGCGCTGCTCGGGACGGACTCAGCTCAGATGAGTCAGATCGAGTTCGGCACGGCAGGCGTGAGCGAGGAGCGCGTACGGCAGCTCGCAGCTCACTACTCCTGCACGGACGACGAGTTGATCAACGCGTTGGTGGCGATGGCGACCGATCGGACACGCGGTTGGTGGGAGGAGTCCCCGAACTCCTCGAGACCGACCTCGGGCTCCGCGTCCGCCACCGAATGGAACGCAAAGCGATCATCGAGGGGGCGGCCCCCATTCCGTATGAGGTGGTGATCCATGAAGCGGCGCTGCGCATCAGAGTGGGCGGCCGGGCAACAGCACGGCGTCAGCTCTCCCTCATCCTGGAGCTCTCCACAGCGGGCCATATCACCGTGCGGGTCATCCCCTTCGACCTGGACGACTTCGCCGGAGCCACGAACGCCATGATGTACGCGAGCGGTGAAGTGCCCAAGCTGGACACAGCGGTACGCGACGCGCCCCATGGCGCGGCCTTCATCGACTCCGAAGCCCAACTCGGCGCATTTCGAACGCTCTTCCGTAAAGTGGAGGCTGTGTCACTCGAACCCGAGCGTTCGCGCGACTTCATCCACCGGCTGGCGAAGGAACTGTGAGGCGCACCATGGCTGCCCCCGGCAACTGGCAGAAGTCGTCCTTCTCAGGAAGCGGCGACGGCAACAACTGCATCGAACTCGCCTCCACCCCCACCACCCTCCACACCACCCTCACCACCACCACACTCCCCCTCGCGCACCTCCTCCGCCACATACGCTCCGGAGCCCTCGTCTCCACCCCCGCATAGCGAGTGCGACGGAACCACCCCGGCCACGACAGGCGTCTCACCAGCAACAGCTGTGCGATAGGTTCGCAAGCCCGTTCTGCCGAAGCTGAAGGAGGGGATGGGACATGGGCAGTGGCAAGAGCGACCTCGCGCTCCCGCTCAGTGAGCTGGAGGACTACGGCGGTCGGCTGCGTGACATCAAGACGCGGCTGAACCACACCAAGAAGCTCTTCGAGTCCTTCAAGGACGACCTCGGCGACCACACGGTCTACGACGCCCTCGACGACTTCGAGTCCGGCTGGGAGGACGGTCGCGAGGACATCGGGCAGGCACTCGATGCCCTCGCCGGTATGTCCGACGCCGTCGTCCGCGAGTTCAAGAAGCTCGACGACGACCTCGCCAAGAACGTCTCCGAAGGCACGAAGACGGAGAAGAAGGTCGCAGGCGGCAAGGGCCACAGCGCCGGCGACTAGGGGGACCCGAGCCGGTCGCACCGTCGGCCATTGCCCCTGGTCGTGCCGTCAGGCGTGTCGGCCGGCGGCCTCCTGAGCCGCACGCTCCAGTCGGCTTCGATGGTTCTCCCACCATGCCGAGTCGACCGGCGGCATGGCGTCGTTGCTCTTGTTCATCCCGACGGCACCGTCCACGAGCTCCCGGAGAACATCGGCGTGCCCGGCGTGCCGTTGCGTGTCGGCGATCACTCGCACCACGGCATGATGCAACGTCACCTCGTCCTTGCCCTCGGACCACCACGGCACCCTGCCGGTCGTTTCGAGCGGCAACGCGTCGATGGTCGCGTCCGCGTGCGCCCATGCCCGGCGGTAGAGCTCCACTATGTACTCGCGTGACTCATCGGCGGTGACCCACATGTCCGCGTTGGTCTCGCCACCGTCGTCGAGCCAGGGCAGGGGCTCGCCGGACGGCCGTCCGAAGGTGTCGCCGAGGTAGCCCAGCTCCACGCCGGCCACGTGTTTCACCAGGCCCAGGAGGTTCGTGCCGGTCGGCGTCAGCGGGCGGCGTATGTCGTACTCCGAGAGCCCTTCGAGCTTCCACAGCATGGCGTCTCGGGCGGACTGCAAGTAGTAGTGAAGGTCAGCCTTGGTATCCGATGCGGTCATGGGGCCAGTCTGCCGTCCGCGCGATCTTTGTCCACCGCCTTTCCACCACCCGTCCCCGAGACCCCGCTCCCCGGGACCTGGACTCGGTCTTCGTTCGCGTGCCATTCGAGTGGTCGGGGCCCGTGGTGATCGGCGTAGCGATGAGTTTCGGAAGCGTCCTGGGTCAATGAATGCGACGGGCTACGGCACCCGCCCGGACACGATCACCGGCCTCCACCCGCACCGATCAACCACACCGATCGACCGCACCGATCACCCGCACCGATCAACCACATCGATCGACCGCACCGATCACCCGCATCCGAGGAGAACGACATGACCGCCACCTACACCTTCGACGTCTTCTGCAGCCTCGACGGCTTCGGCGCCGCCGGCGGCGACTGGACCGGCTACTGGGGCAAGCAGGGCCCGGAGCTGCTCGACCACCGCCTCGCCCTGTACGGCGCGGAGCAGCGGATGGTCTTCGGGGCCAACACGTACCGGGCGTTCGCGCAGATGCTGGCGTCGAGCACCGAGGAGTCCGACGTGCGGGACCCCTGGGTCACGCAGATGAGGAGCCTGCCGGCGACGGTGGTGTCGACGACGCTGGAAGGCCCCCTCGACTGGCCGGACGCGACCGTCGTGAGCGGTGACGCCGTCGACGTCGTCGCCCGCCTCAAGAAGGAGTCCGAGGTGCCGTTGCGCTCGCACGGCAGCCTGTCGATGAACCGGGCGCTGATGGCCGCCGGCCTCGTCGACCGCGTACAGGTGACGCTCTTCCCCGTCATCACCGGTCGGACCGGGCTGGAACCGATCTTCCAGGGTGCGGCCGACTTCGACCTGGAGCTGCTCGAGAACCGCACGCTCGACGGTCGCATCCAAGAGCTGATCTACCGGCCCACCCTCCACTGACATCCCGTGGCTCAGCCGACCTCGTTCTCCGCCACCGCCCGCCCGTGGACGACGACATCGCCGCCGTAGAACATGCCGGAGAAGACGGGTGAGTACGTCAGCTGTACCTCGACCTCGACCTCGTCGGCGTTCGCCGCGACGCAGTGGGTCGCGGCGATGTCGGCGCCGGACATGCCCATTTCGCGGGCGAAGGCCTTCACGCGGGCGCCGCAGTTCTCGAAGCGGATGGGCGCCCCGTCCCTGCCCCGGTTCTCGTACAGGGCTTCCTTGTCGACGTCCTGAGCGGCGTACCGGGCGGCCTGTTCCGCGATGTCCGCGGCGCGCTCGCGCTTGGAGATGGACAGGCCGCCGTCGATGACGAACGCGGAGAGGGAGAGGAAGACAAGGGCGAAGATGATGACCGCGCCTGCACCCGAGCCGCGGTCGTCCAAGCGGGCGCGGCGGGCCCCGGCCCACTCCCGGACCCGGGACCGCAGCCTCATGTCCCCCATCACGCCTTCCTCTTGAACGGGTCGAGCGGCGAGGTGAACGTCCCCGTCAGGCGCGTGGGCACATCCAGGCCGAGCATCGCCAGGCCCCGCACCTCGCAGCTGACCTCGACCGTGAAGAGATCGGCGTCGGCGAAACCGGCGCTGGTCTTGGTCACCGTCACCGGGCCCGAGCAGACGTCCGACAGGTCGGCGTCCGCTGCGTTCTGGGCCTCGGACATGGCGGTCCCCTCCTCGCGTTGGAGGGACCCGGCACGGGCGGCGTCGCGCGCCGCGCCGTCGATCGCGCCCCGTCCGTCCACCAGTTGCCCGAAGGCCACCAGCACGAGGATGAAGAGGATCATCACGGGGGCGAGGATCACGACCTCGATCGTGGACAGGCCGGTGTCACGGCCGGCCGCGACTCTCGACCTCAGAAGGGCCGCGGCCCTGGACCTCGGAAAGGAAGCGAGGGGCATCTAGTTCTCCCCCTCCTTCACGAACCTCTCCACCGGGCCCACGGACTGCGCGTGCACCGTCAGGTCCAGCCCCGGGAACACCGTGGGCACCCGGGCCGTGATCTCCACCCCGACCTTGTTCTGCTCCGGCTGGAGCATCTTCACGTCCGGGGACAGCACGAGCTGCGGGCCGAGCTGCTGGATGTAGCTGTCGACGACGTCCCGTGCCTCGCCGCGCCACGCGCCGGGCCGTTCGTCGGCCAGGGCGCGGGCCTTGCGCGCGCCTGCCTGGGCGGCCGCCTGGGCCACATGATCGGCGAAGAAGTACAGCGCGAACTGCACCGTCGCGAAGATCATGAAGAAGAGCACCGGCGTGAGCAGCACGAACTCGATCGCGGTCATGCCGGAGTCACCGCGGGCGGAGGCGGCCTCCACCCGACGGCGTACCCAGCGACGTACGCGCACCAGTAACCCCGTAGACGTGTGTAGTGATGGTCAGCAGGTCTTGCCCACTGCAGCGGTGGTCAGCAGGTCTTGCCCGCGTCCGCACCCTTGATGCAGTCGCCCACCTTGTTGGCGCCGTCGCTCAGCGCGGCGTTGATGATCGCGGCGACCACGCCGACGATCGCGACGACGACCGCCGAGATGATGACCCACTCCACCGCGGACGCACCGCGGTCGAGCTCCCCGGAGCGGGCGCGCTGCACCCGGCCCTGCAGGAAGGTGACGAGGAAGTCCACCCCCGGGATCCCGGTGCTGAAGTTCCGTCCGTTCATGGTGAGTTGTCCTCTCAAAAAAGGTGATCGACGTCAGACCTGGAACACGCGCATGGCGGCCGGAAAGATCAGGAACACCAGGAATCCCGCGCACAGCAGCAGCTGCGCGACAAGCATCGACTGCGACTTCTCGCCCGCGCTGCCCTCGATCTCGGCGAGTTCGCGGTGCCGCATGGTCTCGGCACGCGAGGCGAGCGACTCGCGTACCTTCGCGCCGTCGTCCGCGACCAGCGCCAACGAGGCCGACAGGTCCTTCAGTTCCTCGACGCCGAGCTGCTCGCCGAGCGAACCGAGGGCCTGCCACTGGCTGATGCCGGTGATGCGGGCATCGGCCAGCGCGTTGCGGATCCGCTGGGTGGCCCAGCCGTCGGAGACCTCGGCCGCCGCCATCAGCGCCTCGGGCAGACCGCGGCCGCCGGCCAGGCTCATGGACACCAGGTCCAGGTACGCGCCGATGACCCGCCGCAGGTCACGGCGCTTCTCGGCCGCGTCGCGCCGTACCTCCACGTCCGGGAGGATGAAGAACACCGCCGCGAAGAGCAGCGCCAGCCACACCGGGATGATCGGGCTGCGGCCGACGCCGAGCGTCCAGACGATGGCGAAGAGGAACGGGCCGAAGAAGAGCCCCGCCGTGGCCAGCAGGACCTTCGTCGCGAGGAACTTCTCCCAACTCCGGTCCAGCACCGCGAGATCCGCCCGCAGCGACCGCAGTTCCCAGCCCTGCTGCATGTAGAACTCGGCGACGCGACGGCCCACTTGGGCCCGTACGGTCCCGAGCCGACCCGCGTCCTGCCCGCCGCGCTGCACGGACTCGTACGCCGCTCCGCGCGCCCGCATCGCGTCGATGCGGGCGACCTGCGCGACCGCGCTGCGCTTGGACGGCATGAGGGCGCGTACGAGGGTGTAGAGGCCGAGGCCGATGACGGCGCCGACCAGGATCGGCATGGTCACGTCGCTCATCGCCGTACCCCCTCTTCCTGCTGGGCCGGCATCCGGGGACGGACGAACTGCACCGACGACTCGTCGCGCACCAGGAAGCGTTCGGGTGTCTCGATCGTGGACAGCTTGCGCAGCCACCAGAAGCCGAGCGCGAACAGGCCGCAGACGCAGGCGAGTACGAGCTGTCCGACCGCCGTGCCGTACGGCTCGACGAACTCGCGGTTGAAGATGGACAGGCCGAGCACGAACGCGATCGAGACCGCCACGACGATCTGCACGGACCGGCGGGTGGATGCGCGCTGCGCCATGACCCGCTGCCGCATGTCGACCTCCTCGCGCGCCGACTTGGCCAGCGCGCCGAGAACCTGGCGCAGACCCGGGCCGCGCAGGCGGGCGTTGAGGATGAGGGCGGCGACGATGATGTCGGCGGAGGCGTCGTTGATCTCGTCGGCGAGGTGCTGGAGGGCCTCGGGCAGCGGTGTGCGGGAGCGCAACCGGTCGACGAGCGCGTCGAGATGGGGCCGCAGTACGGGGGCGGACGCGCGGGCGGACGCCGGGATCGCCTGCTCCAGGCCGACCGCACCCGCGATCGTGTCGCGCAGCGACTCGGTCCAGGAGGCCAGCGCCTCCACCCGGCGCATGGCGGACCGCTCCTCGGAGGCGCCGCCGAAGAGCTTGTCCCAGAAGAAGACGAGGACACCGGCGGCGATACCGGCCACGGCCCAGCGGGTGAGAAGCAGTACGACAAGGCCGGCACCGGCGGCGATCGAGCCGCGCTGCCCGGCGAACCGCACCAGTTCACCGGCCCGTTGGTTCGCCTTCTGCTTCTCGTGCTCGGGCTTGGCGGGCAGGCCGCGCACCGCGACGGCGAACAGCGCGAGGCCGCCGCCGACGGCGATGCCGGAGGCGAGCGCGTACAGCACGGTCGTCGAGAACAGCCCGCCCATGGAGCCGAGCGAGTCGAGTGCCGCGAGATCGGTGAGGGACGTGGACGTCATACGGTGATCACCCCCAGCTTCCGCCACCGGGCAACCGGTAGCCGTGCGCGACGAGTTCATCGAGACAGGAGAGGGGGGCGTGCGGCACGATCCGGCCGTCCGGGGCCTCCGCGAAGACCTCGCTGGACAGCACACGGCCGTCGACGCCGTTGACCTCACGGACGGAGGTGACCATGCGCTGGAGGCGGCCGCCCGACTCGTAGTCGTTGCGCCGCTGGATGAAGACGACGAAGTTCACCGCGCCCGCGACGAGCATCTGGCTTGCCTCGATGGGCAGTCGCTCGGTCGCCTGGAGCGCGTACGTGGAAATACGGTTGAAGACCTCGCTGGAGCTGTTCGCGTGGATCGTGGACAGCGAACCGTCGTTGCCCTGCGACATCGCGTTGAGCATGGTCACGATCTCGTCGCCGAGGACCTCACCGACGATGACGCGGGAGGGGTTCATTCGCAGCGACCGGCGGACCAGCTCGGCCATGGTGATGGCGCCCTGGCCCTCGGAGTTGGGCAGGCGCTCCTCGAAGGCCACCACGTTCGGGTGGAGGTCGGCGAAGGTGTCGAGGCCGAGTTCCATGGCGCGCTCGACGGTGATGAGGCGCTCGTGCGGCGGGATCTCGTTGGCGAGGGCGCGCAGCAGTGTCGTCTTGCCGGCGTTGGTGGCGCCCGCGATCATGATGTTCTTGCGGGCGCGGACCGCGCAGGCCAGGAAGTGCGCGACCTCGGGCGTGATCGTCCCGTTCCCGACCAGGTCGGAGACGAAGACCTTGCCCATGCGGGCGCGGCGGATGGAGAGCGCGGGGCGCCGCGTGACGTCCATGACGGCGGAGAGCCGGGACCCGTCCGGCAGCCGCAGGTCGAGCTGCGGGTTGGCGGAGTCGAAGGGCCGGGAGGAGAGACCCGAGTAGGCGCCGAGCACCTGGATGAGCTCGATCAGCTCCTCGTCGTTCTCTGCGACCGGGTCACCGGTGACCTCACGCCCGTCCGCGTACCCGATGAAGACGTGGTCGTACCCGTTGATGTCGATGTTCTCGACGTCCGGGTTGTCGAGCAGCGGCTGGAGGCGGCCGACGCCGAAGAGCGCGGCGTGCACGGCGGCCGCGTACTGCTCCTCGGTCTCTGCGTCCAGCGGCGTACGCCCGGAGTTGATCTCCGTGCGGGCGTAGTCCTCCAGGATCTGGGCGATGACCGCGCGCGCGTACTGCCGCTCGTCCTCGCTGGACATCGGCGTGACGCCGGAGACCTGGTCGAGGCGCCGCTGTTCGGCGATCCGGTCGCCGGCCTCCTGCCGGAACCGCTTGACCAGCTGATGGTCGACGGCTGTCATCGGCCGGCTCCGGCGTGCGGCTGCCCATGGGGCCCACCGGCCGGTACGGCCCAGGCGGCGCCGTACTGCTGATACAGGTCCGCGGTGACCTTGCGGGCCGAGCGGATGAGCAGCGACTTGTCGAGGCGCCCGCGCCTGCGGCCGGCCAACTGGTCGGCGCCGGCCGGGTCGTCGGCGAGCGTGCCGACGACGCGGGCGCCCGTCTGGGCGGCCACCAGCATGTCGTTGACCTGGTGGACGAGCTTGGCGGAGTCGCCCGGGTCGGTGATGAGGATGACGCCGATGAGGGGCGTGGCGAGGGCGGCCGCGCCGCGCGGGCCGCCGTGCAGCTTGGCGCTGAGCGCCGCCGCCCGGTCACGGACGCGGGCGATGGACTCGGGCTCGGTGCGCGAGAGAAGGAGGACGAGGGCGGCCTGCGAGAACATCTCGACGGCCGGGGTGTCCCCGCTGATCCGTCCGCAGTCCGCGATCACGTCGGCGGGTGCGTGCGGGGAGTCGGCGAGCTGGGCGAAGGCCCGGCCGAGGGTGGGCCACAGTCCGGCGAGACCGGTCGCCTGCTCGGCGACACCGAGTCCGACCAGGACTTCCAGGCCTCCGCTCAACGGCTGTACGTGGTCCCAGAGTTGGTCCGGCACAAGGCCGCGGCGGGCGGTCGCCGCTATCGACAGCATGCCGGTGTTGGGGTTGAGCGGCCCACCGTGAGCCGCGGCGCTGCGGTAGACGAGGTCTCCGCCGGCCGGGTCGGTCTCGGCGAGCAGGACCCTGCGGGGCCAGACCGCCGACAGGGCCACCGCGGCGGTGGTGACGCCGGGGGAACCCTTGTCGGCGGCGAGGGCGATGAGCGCCATGTCTCTGTACCCACTCGCCTCTAGTTGCCGTTGCCGGGGACGAGAACGACGGCGACGTCGCCGCCCGCGGCGGCCTGCGTCAGGGCGGGGGCGTCGCTCTGGTCGACGAGCAGGGTGATGGAGAGGTTGCCCGTGCTGATCGTCGCGTCGCTGTCGTCGCTCTTGGTGTCCACGCGCGCGTTGTCGACGATCAGGGAGTTGCTGCTCGACGAACTCGACGAACCGGACGAACTGTTCCGGCTGGAGCTGCTGCCGCTGTCGTTGCCGACGCGGTAGGCGGCCACGACGTCGCCTTCCTTGATGTTGGCGGGGTACTGGCCCTCCTTCAGGGCGAGGCCGACCGAGGCCTTGCCCGCGGGGAGGGTCGTCTTGCTGGCGAACATGTCGCCGATGACGACGGTTCCCTTGTAGATCGTGGACTTGGCCTTGAGGGTCTTGAGGGTGTCCACCTGCGACCACTTCACGTAGTTGATGCTCGCGTCGTCCGCGACCAGCACGGAGGTCACGCTCTTGCCCACCGACTCCCCGGCCTGGATGTCGCCGGTCACCTGGACGACCTCGACCCGGTCCCCGGCCCGCAGCACCAGCATCGTGGCGCCCAGCGCGCCCACGAGGATGAGGAGTACGGCGAGCGCGGCGAGCGCGGGTTTGCGCTCGCGAGGCGGCGCGGGAAGGCGCTCACCCATCGCCGGCTGAGCCGGCGCAGCGGAGCGCTGGTTGCCCGCCCCCGTACGCTCTTGGATCTTCACGCAACCGCTCCCCGCACACCCAAGATAACTCTGCCAAATTGCCGACCAATTAGGACACTTCGCCCGCGCACACCTGTACTGCGCGTACCGTGCGACCTGGCCGAATAGCCAGCGCTGGAGCGAGTGTCAAGCCATGGCACCGTATCAGCCGCACATAAGCCCCTCAAGGCGCGTTATGGATCGCGAACCTCACGGCGCTCGACGTTATCCACGCGCAACTGAGGGTGTCCGGTTCCCCGTTGAGCACAGGGATTCGTGCCAGGTCACCCCTGTGCAGCCGCGAACCCGACACCGGGGTGGGGCGTGGGGTTCGTCACGGGGAGTGTGCCAGGTCTGCACGAGGTGTTCACGAGGCGGCGGGGCGGCGGGGCGGCGGGGTCTTTCAGCCGCGGGGGTGACGGCGGTACGGGGGTGCGGTGTTCGCGTGACGGACTCAGGTCGCGAAGCGGAACGTCGACGTGATCGCGTCGAAGATGTCGAAAAAGGAGTCCGCGAGGTCGAGGACCTGGCTGCTCCCGGCGACCAGGGCGACCTTGCCCTCCTGCCCCGGCACGGGGATGAACGTCTGCATGAGTACGGCACGGATGGTGCGCTTGAGGGTGTCGTCGGGTACGACGATGTCCTCGATGCCGTACGTGCGCGCGGCCGGGCCGACGCCGGGGATGTCGACGGTCGTCACCTTCCGCCAGGCGTCGCCCTCCTTCTTCGCCTCGCGCACGGCGAGTTGGCTCGCGATCACCTGCGGGTCGGTGGAGAGGGCCTCGCCGGACTGCGTACGGCCGCCGACGATCGAGACGGTGACGGAGCCGGTGATCGGGGTGTCCCCGCCGAAGCTCTCCGCCATGCAGCCGCAGTACAGGGCGCCGGACTTCCAGGCGTCGGCCGCGGACTTCCGCAGGAAGGCGGTGTACGTGTCCCGGTACTGCGCCAACTCCGGCCGCTGCTCGACCCGCTCGTTCACCATGCGCCGGATGGAGTCGTCACGCGACTCGGGCCGTACGTCGAACTCCCACCACGACT
Organism: Streptomyces sp. NPDC005485; assembly: GCF_040606085.1. Taxonomy (NCBI): domain Bacteria; kingdom Bacillati; phylum Actinomycetota; class Actinomycetes; order Kitasatosporales; family Streptomycetaceae; genus Streptomyces; species Streptomyces sp. NPDC005485. The sequence goes on from NZ_JBEXDZ010000008.1 coordinate 19,674, forward strand.
CGGGCACCTTGATCCGGAATCCGCCGCGCTCGATGGTGAGCGTCTCGATGTAGCGGGCCATGGTTCGTTTCCCCCTGCTCCCCCGCTCCCCGGCTCACTCCGGGTCCGGGGCTCGTTTCGTTCTCTGCCCGTGTCCTTCGACCTCTGCTTGCGTCGCGGCCAGCGTACGAGGTGCCGCGCGCGGGAGAGCTCGTCACGACCCGGGGCCCCGTCCGACTTCGCTCCAGCAACGCCGCACCTCGGGGATCGCGGAAACATCACAGCCCCGCCAAGGAGCGGCAAACTCGACCCCAAAGCCCCCTCAAACAACGCCACCCGCCATGCTGCTCCAGGCCGTCGCCCTGTCTACTGCGTAGGATCACTCGATCGGGCGATTTCCAGCGCCAGGGTGTGATGCCACACGCTCCGGCTTCCGCTTCACCGTTCCTTCACGTACGTGAAGGGGGAAATCGTTCCAATCCTCCCCATCCGTCAGCAACACCCGAGCCCAACCGGAACGCATCGTGAGTGAAACGTGAGTGATCTCCGACTCGACGGCACCATCTTCGAAGACCTGCGGAAGACGTTCTCCACGGTCAGCGACCGCATGGACACCGCCCGCCGCACCCTGCGCGGCACCGACGGCTCGGTCGTGGGCGCCGCGGCACTCGTGGACGACGTACACGATTTCGCCGACGACTGGGGCTACGGCATCAAGCAGCTCGGCAAGCACACCCAGGGCGCCGTCAAGATGATCGACAAGATCGGGAAGTCCTTCGACGACCTGGACCTGAAGCTCGCCGAGTCCATGAAGGCCCCCGAGAAGAAGGGGCACTGAGACAGGCATGAGTCGCCCCTCCTTCCCGCACATCGGCTGGGATCCCACCCCCGGCGACGTGGAGCAGACACGGGAACTCGCGAAGAAGCTCGGCGGCCTGGCGAGCGAGCTGGGCACGGCCGTACAGGAGTTGGAGCAGATCAAGGAAGGCGCCTGGAAGGGCAGGACCGCCGTCGCCTTCAGTGAGCACGTCTCCACCGACATCACTCCGCTCATCAGGAAGAGCCACGACTCCTTCGACAAGGCCTCGCGCGCCCTGCACCGGTGGGCCGGCGAGCTCGTCCACTTCCAGGAGGAGGCCGACCGGCTGGAGAAGCGGGCCGGGGAGGTCCTCGACGCCGAGGCCGACGCCAAGGCGAAGGACAAGGACCAGAGCAAGACGTCCAGTGACGTCAACGACGTCACGCAGAAGGTGCACGACCTGGAGGACCGCTACAAGAAGGCCGCCGCCCTCATCGGCAAGGACCTCGACAAGGCGGCGGACATCGCGCCGGACGAGCCCGGCTTCTGGGACAAACTGGGGAGCGGGATCGCGGACGCGTGGGACGCGACCGGCAAGTGGCTGGAGGACCACGCCGATCTGATCAAGACGGTCGGTGACCTGCTCAGCGACCTGAGCGGCGTCCTTGGGATGCTGGCCATCCTCACCGCCCCCTTCGAGCCGATCGGTGCCATCTTCGCCGCCGCGGCCGTCGTCACCAGTGGCCTGGCCCTGGTGTCCCATCTTGTGGCGATGGCGGCCGGTGCCGACGTCAGCTGGGTCAGCATCGGTTTCGACGCGCTCGGCGCACTCCCGGGTATCGGCGCGTTCGCCAAGGGAGTCAAGGTCGCCGACGGAGCCGTCGCCGCCTCACGCGCCGCGGAACTCGGCGAGGGCTTCAAGGGCGTGACCACCATCGGCCGGAACATCATCGGCGTCGGTGACAACGTCGCGGGCGCGGTGAGTTTCACGGTCAAGGGCAAGACGGTCGGCCTCTGGGGCCTCAAGGCCGGGGGCTTCATCTCGACCGAGGGCGGAATCATGAACCGCATCAGCCTGGTCGCCGAACAGAACGTCCGCAACGGGCAGTGGATCGGCACCCGGGGAATTCCGGGCCTGAACAAGATCGATTCCATGAGCAATCTGGGACGCGGAATCGACGCGGCGATCAAAATCGCCCCCAAAGCATGGTCCATTCCCTCGCACATCGGAGAGATGATGCACCCGGGGGACCGATTCCATGACTCCGCGGCGGCGCACTGAGCGCAACGCGCATCGTCGGAAGCGCGCCCCGTCGGAAGCGGCCGGCCGGAAGCACCCGGCACGTCAAGCACAACGCACGCCAAGCACTACGCACACCCAGCACACCAAGCACTGCCTGGTGAGCACGGAGAGGACACAGGGCCGTGGACTGGTATCCGCCCCCGGGAGAAGCCCTGCTGATGCGGGTCAACGCCTCCTTCGCGACCGGATCGGCACCGCGGGTCGCGGGCCTGCGTTCGTTCAGGGACACCGAACGGCGGGATATCGAAGAAGAGCTGAGCGGCTGGCCGGCCGGGCCGGGGTTCAGCCCACGGGGAAAGGCCGACCGGGCGGGCGTACGCGCTCTGGACATCGCGCTGCTCGGCATTCCCCGCCTGCTGAACATGGCCGCGAACGCCGCGGCCCCCAGCGGCTCGCCCTTCGGCGAACCCCATGGCCCCGGAAAGCCCCGGGAACCCGAGAACGAGGTCGAGGACTTCCCGGTGATGTGGGCCGCCGCGGGCACCCTCGCGCGCACCCTTCCCTGGCAGTTGGACCCGGCGCGCAGGCCCAAGGGGTACCGGACCGAGCTCGTACTCACCGATCGTCGTCTTCTCGTCCTCGGAGTGAGCGCCGCGGCCGGCCTGGCGCCCGCCGACGAGCTGTGGGAGACACCCCGAGATACCGTCGCCGAAGCGGAGCGGATGCACTTCTCCGAGAACGGCTCCGACGTGAGGATCCGGTTCGCCGACGGTTCCTGGACGCGTTGGAAGGTGGGGGACGCCGCCAAGCTGGTGGGCCAACTGCGCGGAGAGCGACGCCCCGTGTCCGGGGACGACGTCACGCCGCAACAGCGGGACCGGATCGCCGAGCTCGTGGCGGACCCGCCGCTCCAGGTGTCCCGCGCGGTGGGCGAGGTGCTGCCGGTCACGGAACCTCCGCAGCTGGAGCAGCTCACCGACGGCACGGTCGCCGTACACCTGCGCGTACCCCTGTCGAACGGCACCGAGCAGAGCCTCACCCGCTATGTGGACCCCGCCGGCACGGACGTCTTCCCGAAGGGCACGGCCCAGTGATGCCTGAGGGGAACGGCGCGCCGGCGTCTCAGGGCAACCGCGCAACGGCGCCTCAGGGCAACGGCCCAGTGGCGCCTGAACGGAACGTCCCGGTCGTTGCCGAAGGAACGGCGCCGCTTGCCGAAGGGACGGCACCCGTTGCCGAGAGGACGGCGCCGACGACCGAAGGGACGGCGCCGTGACCGATCTGGCTCAGCTGATCGCGACGTTCGACGCCCGGAACATCCCGCCCATGTCGTTCGTCATGCCGGACGGCTTCCACGCCCTCCCGGTCGACGCCACGGCGGACGAACGCTCCACCGCCACGGCCGAGTTCGTCCGCGGTCTGTATCCCGGCGGGGACGGTGAACTCTGGCAGTCGGCGGCCCCGTTCTACGAACTCGTCACGGAAGCGATGGCGACAGCGGGCCTCGCCTACTCCGCCTTCGGTCTCTTCGGCCTGGAGACAGGCGGCGTGGCGCACTGCTCCTTCTCCGTCGCCGCCTACGAGTCCGACCACGCGGATCCGGACATAGCCGCGCACGGCATCCTGGCCGTCCTCGCCGCCGACCCGTTCAACGACGCGCGCTGGCTCGACCTGCCCTGCGGCCCCGCCGTCTCCAGCATCATCATGCGAGAGATCACGCTCAGCCCCGACGTCACCGCCACCGCCGAGCGGGAAAAGCTGCTGACCGGACAGATCCAGATCCACGTCCCCTTCCCCACAGGCCCGTACACAGCCGTCTTCACCATCGACACGGCCGCCGTGGACTACTGGGGCGAGTTCTGCGACATGACCACAGCAATCCTCCAAACGGTGTCCTTCACCGCCGCCAGACCGCCAACGGCCCGGCAATAGCCGAGCCCGCTTGAACAGGGCGTAATACGCGTCACACACTCGTCTCATGGCGAGGACCCCAGGATCAGCATCAGCCTTGAAGAGGAGCAGTCCGCGCGCATCAGGCAGCACGCCGAACGGGCCGGCCTGGACGTCTCGGCGTACCTCGTGCACGCCGCGCCACGGCAGATGGCGGAGACCGAGGCCATAGAGGAACAGTTCTCGGGAATCGACGCCGTCATCGCGGCGGCAGAGGCGGAAGCAGCGGCCCTGCCGGTCGAACCGGATTCGGCCGCCCAGGAGTTGACGGAGCAGGAGCGGCGGGAGCACCACGAACGCCGGTCGACCGGAGTGCATCGCCTGCGTCACCGGCCCCGACCTCACCGACTGGCGCCGCATCGGCACAGCCCTGGGAGAGGCAAAACTGCCCTCAAGAAGAAGCCGGACACTGTGGACGCCTGGGTCGCCCTGTCCGCCGTGAAACACGGCAGCGCCGTGATCTTCACGAGCGACCCGGAGGACATCGAGGCGTATCTCACGGCGCTCAGCCCGGCGGACGTACACGTCCAGCCGGTGTGACGCGCAGAGACGGGGCGTGACGTGGCTCGTCAGGGGCTCATGGGAGGCCCCTCATCGGTCAGGTCATGGCCCGTGCGCTCAGGAGCGCTTCATGCCCGTCGGCTCTTCCCCTTGCCCCTCTTGCGGAGTCTGCGCAGGCGCTCCCGCTCCCGTGCCTGCTGTGCCTCGGCAGCTGACCTCTTCCAACGCAGGAGGAGCCAGCCGGTCAGGGCAGTACTCAGCGCGTACGCGAGGAGGGCGCTTCCAGTGCCGGGGATATAGGCGCAACTCGTCTTGTACGAAGGGCAGTTCTTGCCAGGGAGGCTGCTCAAGAGGTAGAGGAGCGGCGCGAAGGTGGCTGTCCAGAGTGCGGCGGTCGCTGCTTTGCGCAGGGCACGCGGCAGGTTTGTCGCCTCGAGGACTCCGGTCAGGCACCAGACGATGCCGAACCCTCCGGAGACAGTGAGCAGGCCGAGCGCGCAGCCCACCACCCACGGCCCGCCCGGGAGGTCCAACAACTCCGGGACCGTCCGGCGCGCGAACAACCGCCAGGTGCCCACCGTGAACACGATCGCCCCTGTCAGGGCCGCCATCAGAGCGATGACGGCGGCGATCACGAACCCGTCTCGCGCCCTGAAGTGCTCGCTGGGCTGTCCTGCCGCCGAGGGTCCCTCTGTGATCCGATCCGACATGAGTTCCCCTGATGAAGACTCTCCGCTCGACGAAAAGCCTCTTTTGCGCATAGCAGGCGTAGCGGCCAAAGCGGCCGCTACGCCTACAAGTCGTTGCGCGGGACCGACTAGCCCTTGACCCCATTGGCCAGCTGCTGGTCCAGGTCCTCGTAGGCCTTTGCGGCGTCGTCGAGGAACTTGGCCATGCCCTTGAGGCCCTCGAGGGTGTCCTTCATGCCCTTGGTGAACTCCTTGAAGGAGTCGTCGAAGGCGGAGGAGCCCTTGGAGGTGGTGTAGCCGTCGGCTACGAGGTTGTCGATGTAGCTGTCCAGGCCGTGGAGCTTCTCGTCCATCTTCTCTTTCTCATGGCCGAGCTTCTTCGCGGCGGTGCGCATCTTCTCGTATGTGATATCTGCGTCTTTGGCCATGTGGCGCCTCCAGGTTCCAACTCGCCGCAGGGCCAGCCCCCGTGGCTGCTGATGCGGATGATGCGATCGTCCGCTGAGTCAGCAGCCTATCCAGGACGCTTGCAGGAGCACACCCCGGCTTTGTCACGAGCGCGCTGTGAAAGCGTGGGATGCGGGGCCCGGTTCGCGGCGGGCCGGGATCCGGCGGGGCGGGCGGTACGCCGGATCTGCTCACCCCCTCCAGGGACCCCGCACACAGGCCGTTGCCTGCGGGAAGGGGGGAGCGGATATCGTCGGTCCTACTGTGGCCCGCGGGAGGGAAGCGGCCTCAGGTGGCTGGGGAGGACGAGCGTGCGCCTGACTCTGACCGTCGTCGATCCGCTCGGCGGGGCTTCCGCCGACGTGGTGCTTGATGCGGATCCTGAGTCCTCGGTCGGGGACATCGCCAAAGAGCTGGCGACTCATGTCGGTTACAGCAGCGGTGCCCGGATCATCCCCATCGGGCAGCACGCGCAGCAGCCGGGCGGTCAGGGCGGTGCTCCGATCGCCTACGTCGACGGGTTTCCCGTCGACCCCTCCGCCACCATCGGGACCTCGCCCCTGCGCGAGGGCGCGGTCGTCAGTCTGTACGACCCCGCCGGGTGCCTGCCGGGCGAGCCGACCGGGCTCGTCGAGCTGCGGGTCGCCGGGGGGCCGGCCGCCGGAGCCGTGCACCGGCTCGGGATCGGGCGCTACGACATCGGGAGCGGGGCGGCGTCGTATCTGCGCATCGACGATCCGGAACTGCCCGAGCGAGCGCTGACGTTGTCAGTTGCAACCGATGGAACCTGCCGGTTCACCGTTCACGGGCGCGGGGACGAGGACGGAGAAGGCGTCACTCTCGACGGGGAGAGCCTCAAGGACAGAAAGAAGGACGGAGAGGACGACGACACCTGGCCGCTCGGCAGTCAGATCGCCGTCGGCAACACCCTCCTTGAGCTCGACCGGTACTCCCCGCCCAACGCCGCCCTCAAGTGGTCCGACGACGGCGCCGGGCTCGACTACAACCGGCCGCCGCGACTGCACCCGCCGGAGCGCGAGACGAAGTTCCGGCTGCCCAGCCCCGTACGCGACTACGAAGCCCGGCCGCTGCCCTGGCTGATGGCGCTCATGCCGCTGGTCGGCGCCATCGTGTCCGTGGTGATCTTCAAGCGTTACTACTACCTGATCATGGCGGCCCTGAGCCCGATGATCATGATCGCCAACTACTTCAACGACAAGAAGCAGGGGCGCAAGTCCCATGCGAAGCAGGTCAAGGAGTACAAGGAGCACAAGGAGCGCATCGAGAAGGAGGCGCAGGAGGCGCTTGTTGCCGAGCGGCTCGACCGGCGGCAGGCCGTTCCCGACCCGGCGGCCGTGCTGTCGCTGAGCACCGGGCCGCGGACGCGGCTGTGGGAGCGGCGGCGCACCGACCCCGATCATCTGCTGCTGCGCGTCGGGACCGGGCAGCTGCCCTCCGAGGTCGTCCTCGACGACCCCGAGCAGGACGACCACAAGCGCCAGGTGACCTGGACCATCGAGGACGCACCGGTCGCGCTGCCGCTGTGCGAGCGCGGTGTCGTCGGCATCGCGGGACCTGGTGACTCCGCGCAGGCGCTGGGGCGTTGGGTCGTCGCGCAGGCCGCCGTGCTGCACAGCCCGCTCGACGTCCAGTTCTACGTCCTGACCGAGAACAGCGGCCGGGAGAGCTGGGACTGGGTGCGCTGGCTGCCGCACAGCCGGCCCGGCGGCGGCCAGGACTCCAACGTCCTCATCGGTACGGACGCCGAGACCGTCGGCGCCCGCATCGGCGAGCTGACCCAGCTGCTCGACGCCCGCCAGAAAGCCGCCCGGCAGAACGGCAACAAGGCCGCCTTCGGCGACCCGGACATCGTCGTGGTCTGGGACGGCTCACGGCGGCTGCGGTCCATGCCGGGCGTCGTACGGCTGCTGCGCGAGGGCCCCGCGATGTCGATGTACGCGATCTGCCTCGACGCGGAGGAGCGGTTCCTGCCCGGTGAGTGCCAGGCCATCGTGATCGCCGAGCCCAAGCCCGAGGAGCACACCGCTCAGCGGACCACAGCGGCCGCTCCCGCCGCCCCCGGCGGCTTCCCCTCCTTCCACGCCTGGCACGCCACCGAGACCGACGACGCGCACTCCGGCTCGCACAAGCCGCTCGAACTGCGGCTGCGCGTCCAGCAGACGGGCGTCGCCCGCGTACGGAACGTACGGCCGGACTTCGTCTCCGCGGCCTGGTGCGCACGACTGTCCCGCGCGCTCTCCCCTCTCCGCGACATCAGCGGCGAGACCGAGGACTCGGCGCTGCCCGGGGCCAGCCGGCTGCTGGACGTGCTGCAGTTGGAGCCGCCGAGCAGTGACGCCATCACGGCGCGCTGGCGGATGGGCGGGCAGTCGACGATGGCGGTCATCGGTGAGTCGTACGACGGGCCGTTCGGCATCGACATGCGGCGGGACGGGCCGCACGGACTCATCGCCGGTACGACGGGTTCCGGAAAGTCGGAGCTGCTGCAGACCATCGTGGCGTCGCTGGCCGTGGCCAACACCCCCGAGAACATGACGTTCGTCCTCGTCGACTACAAGGGCGGCTCGGCGTTCAAGGACTGCGTCAAACTCCCGCACACCGTCGGCATGGTGACCGACCTCGACGCCCATCTCGTCGAGCGCGCCCTCGAATCGCTCGGCGCGGAGCTGAAGCGGCGCGAGCACATCCTCGCCGCCGCCGACGCCAAGGACATCGAGGACTACCAGGACCTCGTACGCCGTGATCCCGCGCACCCGTCCGTGCCCCGACTCCTCATCGTCATCGACGAGTTCGCGTCCATGGTGCGCGACCTGCCCGACTTCGTGACGGGTCTGGTCAACATCGCCCAGCGAGGCCGGTCGCTCGGCATCCACCTGCTGCTCGCCACCCAGCGGCCGAGCGGCGTCGTGTCACCCGAGATCCGCGCCAACACCAACCTCCGTATCGCGCTGCGCGTGACCGACGGCGGCGAGTCCAGCGATGTCATCGACTCGCCCGAGGCGGGGCACATCTCCAAGAACACTCCCGGCCGCGCGTACGTCCGCCTCGGGCACGCCTCGCTCGTACCGTTCCAGTCCGGCCGGGTCGGTGGCCGCCGCCCGGGTGCCGCCGACCCGGCGCTGCTCGCTCCGTGGGCCGGCCCCCTCGACTGGGAGGACCTCGGCCGGGCCGCTCTCGTGAAGCCGAAGGCCGCCGCGCGCGAGGAGGAGGAGATCACCGACCTCAAGGTGCTGGTGGACGCGGTGCGCGCGGCCAACCAGGTGCTCGGCATCCCGCCGCAGCACAGTCCGTGGCTGCCCGCGCTCTCCGAGACGCTGCTGCTCGACGAGATCCCGCTGCCCGCCTTCGCCGGCGGACCGGGCAAGCTGCCGCCCGCCCCGTACGGCGTCGAGGACCTGCCCGCCGACCAGGCGCGCCGTCCGGTCGTCATCGACTTCCGTTCCTTCGGGCATCTGCTCATCGGCGGTGCCCCGCGCAGCGGCCGTTCGCAGATCCTGCGGACCATCGCGGGCTCGCTGGCGCGCACGCACTCCGCCGCGGACGTCCACCTCTACGGCATCGACTGCGGCAACGGCGCGCTCAACGCGCTGACCCGGCTGCCGCACTGCGGCGCGGTCGTCAGCCGCAACCAGACCGAGCGCGTGGTCCGGCTCATCGCCCGCCTGAAGGGTGAACTCACGCGCCGCCAGGACCTGTTGGCGGACAAGGGCTTCGCCGACATCGGTGAGCAGCGGGCCGCGTCGACGGACGAGGAGCGGCTGCCGCATCTCGTCGTGCTGCTCGACCGGTGGGAGGGCTGGCTGCCGACGCTCGGCGAGTACGACCACGGTGATCTGACCGACCAGATCCAGGCGATGATGCGCGAGGGTGCGAGCGTCGGCATCCACGTGATCATGACCGGTGACCGGCAGATCCTCTCCACCCGGATCGGCTCGCTCACCGAGGACAAGTACGGACTGCGGCTCGCGGACCGTTCCGACTTCTCGCTGCTCGGCATCAACGCCCGCAAGGTCCCCGAGGAGATCCCGCCGGGCCGCGGCTACCGCAACGAGCAGGGCACCGAGACGCAGTTCGCGCTGCTCACCGAGGACTCCACGGGTCAGGGACAGGCCGCCGCGCTCGCCGCCATCGGCGAGGCCGCCGCCGCACGCGACGCCCAACTCCCGCGCAGCCGACGCCCGTTCCGTGTCGACGTGCTGCCCACCCGCATCAACTTCGCCGACGCCTGGGAGATGCGCGACCCGGATGCCTCCCGCTCGAAGCTGTGGGGCCTGGTGGGCATCGGCGGCGACGACATCATGGGCTTCGGCCCCGACCTCTCGCAGGGCGTGCCGACGTTCGTCATCGCCGGTCCCGCCAAGTCGGGCCGCAGTACGACGCTGTTGAACCTGGCCCGGTCCTACCTTGCGCAGGGCGTCCGTATCGTCGTCGCCGCGCCGCGTCCGTCGCCGTTGCGTGAACTCGACGGCCAGGACGGCGTGTTGAAGGTCTTCGACGAGGACGACATCGAGAGCGACGACCTCGACGAGGTGATCGAGTCGGCCACGCCCGAGGAGCCGATCGTGGTGCTGGTCGACGACGGCGAGGTCCTGGAGGACTGCGACGCCGCGACCGTTCTCAAGCGCATCGTCCAGCGCGGCACCGAGCGCGGTCTCGGTCTCGTCATCGCCGGTGACGAGGACGACGTGTGCAGCGGCTTCTCCGGCTGGCAGGTCGAGATGAAGAAGGGCCGCCGCGGCATCCTGCTCTCCCCGCAGGACTCCTCCGCGGGCGAGCTGATCGGTATCCGCACCAACCGCAGCATGGTCGGCGGACCGGTCGCGCCGGGCAAGGGCCTGCTGCACCTCGGCAGCGGGGAGCCGCTCACGGTCACGACGCCGCTGTGACGCGCCCGCGGTGGGCCCCTGAGGCCGGGGCCCACCGTGCGCTCACACCGCGGGCAGCGCGTAGATCGACCAACCGTGCGTCACGAGAAGGCGGTTGCCGGAGATGGCGACCTGCCATGGGTCCGAGGCACCGTCACCGGACTGGTTGTCGTTGTAGACCCAGCGCTTCTCGCCGGTTTTGGCCTTCATCGCGAAGATGCCGCCACTGCCCCAGTACGACGCCCCGTAGAGGGTCTGCCCCACGCGGATGAACCGCTCGGGGGGCCGTGTGGCACCGGGGTCCTCGCACAGCCAGAGCTTCTTGCCGGTCTTGACCTCGACGGCCCAGACGCCCCCGTCGTGGTCGCTCGCATAGAGCACGCCGTCGATGACGGTGGGGTCGTTGAAGCCGCGGCGGCCGTTGGGGGACAGCGTCCAGCTGGTCTTCCCGGTGTCCGCGTCCAAGGCGATCAGCTCGTCACCCGGCAGGAAGACCAGGCCGGCCGCGACGAGGGGCTTCCACCCCAGGTCGTGGTCACCCCACTTCCTGGTCCACAACTGCTCACCGGTCGCCGTGTCGCGCACCGTGAGGTTGTGCTTGGAGTCGGCGTACACCAGGTACTTCCCGTCGACGGAGCCGTCGGCGTCCCAGTTGCCGGTGCCCCAGTCGCGCATCTGCACCCACACCTGCTTGCCGGTGGTGTGGCTGATCGCGGCGACGCCGTTGCGGTAGTCGGTGGCGCTGCGCGCGTCGTCGAAGTCCGTCACCATGGTGTAGACGTGCTGGTCGTCGATGGCGATGGTGTTGTCGACCTGCAACGCCCCGGTGAGACGGCTGCGCCAGGCCTCCTTGCCCGTTTGCACGTCCAGCGCCACGAGTACGCCGTCGTACTGGCTGTCGGACAGGAAGACCTTGCCGTCGTGGAACAGAAGGGCGGCGCCGGGCTGGATCACGTCCTTGCGGGTCCACCGCTTCTTGCCGGTCTTCACGTCGTACGCCACCAGCGGTTCACCGCTGATCAGCAGCAGACCCTCGTGGGTGAGCAGCGGAAGGTCGGTCTCGATGCCGTCCTCGGCGACCGTCACGTGCCACAGCGGCTGGGGCGCGACACCGGCCGGAGGCGTCGTGAAGGTCTCCGCGGCGGGCTCCGTCCTTCCACCGTCCGACCCCGCCCCGGCCGAGGCGGGGGAGGGGGTGTCCCGCGAGAGCCACCAGGCGGTGCCCCCGCCGAGCACGGCGACACCGGCGGCGGCACCGGCCGCGCGGCTGAGGAGACGGCGACGGGAGGGGGCCGCGGGAGGGTCCGCGGAGGCGGCGGCCGGCGGTGCGCCGAGGTGGAACGTGCCGGGCGGCGGGGTCCCGTAGCCGGGAGCGCCCGCAGACCCCGGGGTTTCCGCGGCCCCGTATCCCGGGGTCACCGGCGCGGGCGTACCGCCGGGCGGAGTCCCGTACCCCATCGGCGGGTTGGGCACGGCCGGCGGCCCGCCGAAGCCCGCCGGTGCGGTCGCGACCGGTGTCGTCGCGGCCGGTATCTCCAGGTCCAGGATTCCCGCCGCGTGCGTGGCGATGGTGGAGGCGACCGCCGAGGGGAGCCAGTCCGTGAGGAGGGTCTCGGCGCCGGCCGGGGCGAGGGCCGTCACGATCTCCGCCGGGGCCGGGCGCAGCGCCGGGTCCTTCAGCAGACACGCCCGGATCAGGCCCAGCAGCGGCTTCGGTACGCCGGTGAGGTCGGGTTCGCCGTAGACGATCTGGTAGAGCATGGCCGCGTGGTTCGCGGCCTCCGAGCCGAAGACGTCGTGTCCGGTCGCCGCGTAGGCGAGGACGGCGCCGAGGGAGAAGACGTCGCCCGCCGTGCCGACGTCCCGGCCGAGGGCCTGTTCCGGCGGCATGTAGCCGGGCGAGCCGACGACGACTCCCGTCTGCGTCATACGGTTTCCGTCCACCGCCCGCGCGATGCCGAAGTCGATGACACGGGGGCCGTCGGCGGCCAGCAGGACGTTCGAGGGCTTCAGGTCGCGGTGGATCAGTCCCGCGGTGTGTATCTCCTGGAGGGCCGCGGCGAGGCCCGCGCCGAGTGCGCGTACGGTCCGCTCGGGCAGCGCGCCATGGGTCTCCACCACGTCCGTGAGGTCCGGCCCGAGGACGTACGACGTCGCGAGCCACGGCAGCGCGGCGGCCGGGTCGGCGTCGACGACCGGGGCGGTGTAACGGCCGGACACCGCCCGCGCGATGGCGACCTCGTGCTCGAAGCGGCGCCGGAAGTCGCCGTCGGCCGCCAGGTCGGGCCGTACGACCTTCACCGCGACGGTGCGGCCGCCGGGCGAACGGGCCAGGTAGACACGCCCCATACCGCCCGCGCCCAGCCGCCGCAGCAACCGGTAGCTGCCCAACTCCCGTGGATCGTCGGCCTGCAGCGTCTCCATGGTCGGGCCTTCCCCGTGCTGTTCACGCCGGTCGCGTCTGATGGCGTTCGCTATCGCAGACACAGTAGTGACGGGCGTGACGGACGCAGAGGGCAGGTCCGTCGCTCAGGAAACCTTCGCCATCCGCGCCACCGGATCCCCCGCGTCCGCGTTGTCCGTCTCGTACTTCAGGTCGGTGCCGACGGGGGTCAGTCGGACGACGTGCGAGCCCTTCGTGCAGACGTTGCGGTTGGACTTCTTGGCGATGCTCGTGGCGATGAGCTGGGTTTTGGTGACCTTCCTGAGGACGAGTACGTCGTCGCAGATGCCGCCGATCTGGTCGGTCTGGCGGAAGGTGCCGAACTGCTCGCCCACGGCGGCCCGGTGAACGGTGACGCGGAAGGTGCCCATGGGGAGGGCGCCGCCGAGGGCGATGCCGTCGCCCTCCCAGGTGCCGAGGTATGAGGCGGGAATCGCGGACTGTGCGTCGCCCGGATTCGAGGCGCCGGCCGTCGGCGAAGGAGTGCTCGCGGCGTCGCCCGATCCGGCGGTCGGCTCCGGAGTCACGGCGCCTCCCGCGGAGCTTCCCTTGTCCCCCGAGTCGTTGCCCGGCATCAGGTCGAACAGGAACGCCGAGCCGACGGTCACCGCCGCCAGCGCACCGGCGACGGCCAGCGCGATCGTGCAACTCAGCCTGCGGCCACGGCCGTTCGCCCCGGGAAGCGACGTCGCGGCGAGGCTGACGGAGACCTTGCCGGGATGAGCGTCCTGGTGGCCGCCCGAGGTCGCCGGCACCGCGTCCTGCGGGCCCGGCTGCGACTCGCGCTGCCCCGGCACATACGTCGGCATCGGCACCACGGGCATCGCGGGACCGAAGCCCGGCGGTGGCGGTCCGAAGACCCCGCCCTCCACGACAGGCACTCCCGAAGGACCGGGCGCCGCCGAAGGCGCCCCCACCGAAGGGCTGCTGAACCCCACCGGCCCCGAGGGTGCGACCTCCGCGGCCTCGAGGTTGAGCAGCTGTACGGCGCTTCGGCTGACCTGTTCCACCATCCGGCCCGGCAGCCAGCCCGCCGTCACCAGCCGGGCCGCGCCCTGCGGGGCCAGCCGCCCGGACATCTCGCCCGGGGTGGGCCGGTCGGCCGGGTCCTTCGCCAGGCACCGGGCGCCCAGCTCGCGCAACTCGCCCTCCAGGGACCCGAGCCGGGGCTCCTCGTGGACGACCTTGTAGAGCAGCGCGGCGGAGGAGTCACCGGGGAACGGGGATTCGCCCGTGGCCGCGTACACGAGGACCGCGCCGAGGGAGAAGATGTCCGCCGCTCCCGTGACGCCCTTGCCGAGGATCTGCTCGGGCGACATGTAGCCGGGCGAGCCGACCGAGACGCCGGTGGAGGTGAGCGAGGCCGTGCCGTCCGTCGCGCGGGCGATGCCGAAGTCGATGAGGAGGGGGCCGTCGAGGGTCAGCAGCACGTTGGAGGGCTTCACGTCGCGGTGGACCAGACCCAGCGCGTGCACCGCCGAGAGCGCCTCGGCCAGGCCCGCGCCGAGGACCCGTACGGAATGGGCGGGAAGCGGGCCGGAGTCCGCGATCGCCGCCGCCAGCGAGGGGCCGGCCGCGTACGCCGTCGCGACCCATGGGACCGGCGCCTCGGGGTCCGCGTCCAGGACGGGGGCCGTCCAGGCGCCGCCCACCCGGCGCGCCGCGTCCACCTCGCGGCGGAAGCGGGCGCGGAACTCCTCGTCGAGCGCGAAGTGCGGGTGCACGATCTTGACCGCGACCGTGCGGCCGCCGGCGCTGCGGCCGAGATACACGCGGCCCATTCCGCCGGAGCCCAGCCGGCCGAGCAGCCGGTAGGGCCCCACGACCGTGGGTTCGTCGGCTCCGAGCGGTTGCATGGCGTCCACACCTCCCCCGTACGCACGCCTCGCGGCACTGGCTCGCCGCACTGCCTCGTGGCGCTCACAGCAGCGTAGTGCCGCCTTCCGAAGGAAAGCGGGCCTTACGGCTCCAGCAGGTCCACCTTCACGTCCGCCGGGAAGCCGGTCGTCGCGCCGACGCGGCGGGCGAACTCCTCGACGGCCGCCAACTGGGGGCCGCCGAAGCGGAAGTCGAGGGTCGTGAAGTACTTCTCCAGGACCGTCGCGTCGAAAGCCTCCCAGCGTGCCGCCTGCTCGGCGACCTTGCCGACCTCGTCGAGGGAGAGGTCGCGCGAGGAGAGGAAGGCCTCGTGCACCTTGCGGGTGACCAGGGGCTCGCGCTCCAGGTAGTCGCGCCGGACGGCCCAGACGGCGAAGACGAACGGCAGGCCCGTCCACTCCTTCCACAGGGTGCCGAGGTCGTGCACCTGCAGACCGAGCTGCTCGGCCTCGTGCAGATTGGCGCGCAGGGCCGCGTCTCCGATGAGTACGGCGGCGTCCGCCTCCTGCATCATCAGGGGGAGGTCGGGTGGGCACGTGTAGTACGACGGCTGGACGCCGACCTGCTCGGCGAGCAGCAGCTGGGCCAGGCGCACGGAGGTGCGCGAGGTGGAGCCGAGGGCGACGCGGGCGCCGTCCAGCTGGTCGAGAGGGACCTGCGAGACGATCACGCAGGACATCACGGGGCCGTCGCAGCCGACCGCGATGTCGGGGAAGGCGACCAGCTCATCGGCGTGCTTGAGGAACTCGACGAGCGTGATGGGCCCGATGTCCAGATCGCCCTGGACCAGTCTCTCGCTGAGCTTCTCCGGGGTGTCCTTCGTCAGCTCGAGATCGAGGAGCGTTCCTGTTCTCGCGAGCCCCCAGTACAGAGGCAGGCAGTTCAGGAACTGGATGTGGCCGACACGCGGCCGGGTGCGAGAATTGTCCACATCGCGAGGCTAGCCCCCATGCGGTACGGTGCATGCCTCAGGGTCCCGGAGTGGCTTCAGAAACCTTCGGAACCTCGCGTGTCAACCCCTACGACAACGACACGTCAGCGCAACGTCAACCCCGACCCGATGCAGGTCAAACCTCCGGGTGACGTGATCTTGCCCTCTATTGCTTTCGGCTGCCCTCGTGGGTAGGCTCATCCGCAAGTTGCAGTTTGGTTTCCCTTGCAGTACAGAGCCTGCGGAGCATGTAACCGCGGGCTCTCGTCGTTTTCAGACGAATGCAGTTGTTTACAAGCTTTTGTTTACACCTTGCAGGTTCTGGAGCAGGGCAACCCTTTGGGGCCCAAGGAGGGCTTATGGCTACCGGAACCGTGAAGTGGTTCAACGCCGAAAAGGGCTTTGGTTTCATCGCCCAAGAAGGCGGCGGCCCGGACGTCTTCGTCCACTACTCCGCGATCAACGCGAGCGGATTCCGCTCTCTCGAAGAGAACCAGGCGGTTTCCTTCGATGTCACGCAGGGTCCGAAGGGCCCGCAGGCGGAGAACGTCACCCCGATCTAAGGCTTCGGCTCACCTGAGCCCCTTGCTGTGATCAGGAACTAACGCAGTACCCAAGGAGCCCCGCGCCAGTCTCTGGCATCGGGGCTCCTGCCTTTTCCCTCCCCACGCCCTCCTGCCCGCGCGGGCGCCTATTTCTCCATCGCGTACAGCCCCTCGATCTGCACGGAGAAGTCCCGGGCGACGGCCTCGCGCTTCAGCTTCATCGACGGCGTGAGATGACCCGCCGCCTCGGTGAAGTCGACGGGCAGGACGGCGAAGCGGCGGATCGACTCGGGGCGGGAGACGAGCTTGTTGGCCTCGTCGACGGCGCGCTGCAGGACGGCGTGCAACTCCGGGTCGTCGAGGAGCAGTTCGGGCGGGACGGAGTGCTTGCCGTTCATGTGACGCCAGTGCGTGATGCCCTCGGGGTCGAGGGTGATGAGGGCCGTGACGTAGGGGCGGCGGTCGCCGAGGACCATGCACTGGGCGATCAGGGGGTGGGAGCGGAGCCAGTTCTCCAGCGGCGCCGGGGCGACGTTCTTGCCGCCGGCGGTGATCAGGATCTCCTTCTTGCGGCCGGTGATGGTGAGGTAGCCCTCGTCGTCGAGTTCGCCGAGGTCACCGGTGGCGAACCAGCCGTCCGGGGTGGCGGGGACGACGCCGCCCGCGCTCGGGTCCCAGTAGCCGCGGAAGAGCTGGCCGCCGCTGAGCAGCACCTCCCCGTCGCCGGCGATGCGCACCCGGGTGCCGGGCAACGGCCAGCCCACCGTGCCGAGACGGGGTTTGTTCGGCGGGGTCACGGTCGCGGCCGCGGTCGTCTCCGTGAGGCCGTAGCCCTCGTAGATCTCGATGCCGGCGCCGGCGTAGAAGGCGGCGAGCCGGCGGCCCAGCGGGGAACCGCCGCAGATCGCGTAGCGGACCCGGCCGCCGAGGGCGTTGCGGATGCGTCGGTAGACCAGCGGGTCGTAGAGAGCGCGGGCCGCGCGCAGTGAGCGCGAGGGGCCCGGCCCGGTGCCGTGCTGGCGGGCCTCCAACGCCTCGCCGTACCGCTGGGCGATACCGGCCGCGCGATCGAAGGACGAGGCGCGGCCCATCTTCTCGGCCGTGGCGCGGCCCGTGTTGAAGACCTTCTCCAGGACGTAGGGGATGGCGAGCAGGAAGGTCGGGCGGAAGCTCGCGAGGTCGGCGAGCAGGTCCTCGGTCGCGAGGCTCGGCGCGTGGCCGAGCTTCACACGGGCACGCAGACAGGCGATGGCGACCATGCGGCCGAAGACGTGGGAGAGCGGGAGGAAGAGCAGGGTGGAGGCGGCGTCCGTCGTCTTCAACTTGAAGATGGGGTAGAGGAGTTCGATGGCGTTGTCGATCTCGGCGAAGAAGTTGCCGTGGGTGAGGGCGCAGCCCTTGGGGCGGCCGGTGGTGCCCGAGGTGTAGATGAGGGTGGCGAGGGTGCCGGGGCCCAGCACCCCGCGGCGCACGGCGACTTCCTGGTCGGAGACGTTCCGGCCCAGCTCGGCGAGCCGCTCCATGTGCCCCTTCTCGAAGACCCACATGTGCCGCAGGTCGGGTATCCGGTCGAGTTCGGGGCCGAGTGCCGCGGCCTGCGACGCCGTTTCCGTGGCGAGGGCCACGGCGCCCGAGTCCTGGAGGATCCAACGGACCTGGAAGACCGAGGAGGTCGGGTACACCGGCACGGTGACCAGACCCGCGGCCCAGGCGGCGAAGTCCAGGAGCGTCCATTCGTACGTCGTACGGGCCATGATGGCGATCCGGTCCCCGGGGACGAGACCCTCGGCGATCAGCCCTTTCGCGACCGCGAGCACCTGTGCCGCGAACTCGGCCGCGCTCACGTCCGTCCACCCGCCGTCGGGCCCCTTCCAGCTCAGGACCGCCTCCGCCGGGGCGATGTCCGCGTTGTCGAAGGGGATGTCGGCGAGCGAGCCGTGCGTGACCTGCCCGACGAGCGGCGCCACGGCCACCTCGCGCACGACGCCGTCCAGCCGCCTGATCTCGGGCTCCACCAGAGGAAGTTCGGAGGCATAGAGGCTGGACACGGGGCGGCTCCTTGTCTGCCGGGCCGGGACGGGTGAGCGGCGCACGTCCTCATACGGCCCTGACAGGTGGGTGGTTCATGAGCGGGCTGTGCAATGGAAGGGGAGACGGGGATCGTACGGCGCCGAGGTGTGGGGTTTGTGTCGCTTTGGGGCGGGCGAGGTGCGGTTACCGGGAGTATCCGTGCAGGTCGGAAAGGGGTTTCTCCCGGCAGTGCCGCGCCTCGCTGCCGCTGGGCGAACCCTCGCGCTCACGCCCCGCGGCGGTGGGAACGAAACGCCACTTCACCGGCGTTCCAGGATCGCCGTCACTCCCTGGCCGCCCGCCGCGCACAGGGAGATCAGGCCTCGGCCCGGGCCGCCCTGCTCCTCCAGGAGCGCGGCCAGAGTCGCCACGATGCGCGCACCGGTCGTGGCGAAGGGGTGACCGGTGGCGAGCGAGGACCCCACGACGTTGAGGCGGGCGCGGTCCACCGGGCCGAGGCCGCGCTTCTCCCAGGCCGCGAGGGTGGCGAGGACCTGGGAGGCGAAGGCCTCGTGGATCTCGATGAAGTCGAAGTCGTCCAGGGTGAGTCCGGTGCGCTCCAGCAGGCGCGGGACGGCGTACGCGGGGGCCATCAGCAGTCCGTCCTCGCCGCCCACCACGTCGCCCTCGACGAAGTCCACGGCCGCGGTCTCGTACGCGGTGAGGTACGCGAGGGGCGTCAGAGCGCGCGCCTCGGCCCACTCCTCGCTCGCGAGCAGCACGACCGCCGCGCCGTCCGTCAGCGGGGTCGAATTCCCGGCGGTCATCGTCGGGTCGGGGCCGTCGGTCCCGAACACCGGCTTGAGCGTGGCGAGTTTGCCGGCCGTCGATCCCGGGCGCAGGTTCTGGTCGCGGGTCAGGCCGCGGAAGGGGACGACGAGGTCGTCGAGGAAGCCGCGTTCGTACGCGGCGGCCAGCCGCTGGTGACTGGCGGCCGCCAGTTCGTCCTGGTCCGCGCGGGTCACGCCCCAGGCGCGGGCGGTGACGGCGGCGTGCTCGCCCATCGAGAGGCCGGTGCGGGGCTCGGCGTTGCGTGGGATGTCGGGGACGAGGTGGCGGGGCCGGACGCGGGTCAGCGCCTTCAGGCGTGCGGCCGGTGACTTGGCGCGGCGCACCTCCAGCAGGATGCGGCGCAGTTCGTCGTTGACGCCGAGAGGGGCGTCGCTGGCCGTGTCCGCCCCGCCCGCGATCGCGGAGTCGGTCTGGCCGAGCGCGATCTTGTTGGCGGCGGCGATGACGGCCTGGAGGCCGGTGCCGCAGGCTTGCTGGATGTCGTAGGCGGGGGTGCGGGCGTCGAGCCGGGAGCCGAGGACGGTCTCGCGGGCGAGGTTGAAGTCGCGGCTGTGCTTGAGGACGGCTCCGGCGACCAACTCGCCCACCGCGCCGGGCTCTTCGAGACCGAAGCGCGCGGCGAGTGCGTCGACCACCGCGGTCAGCATCTCCTGGTTGGAGGCGGTGGCGTAGGGGCCGTCGGAGCGGGCGAAGGGGATGCGGGTGCCGCCGACCACCGCGACCCGGCGGGTCCGAGGGGGCTCAAGGGGACTCATCTCGACCTGCTCCTCACCGTGACATAGGCTTACCTCCGGTAACCTTACTCCAGAGTAAGCAATTGTGAGCACGACAGAACACGTGGGAGATGGGACATGGCCGACCGCTATCTGAGCTTCGCCGGCACCGCCCCCGGACGCTTCCTGACCCGGCGCCTGGGGCTCCCCCAGCCGGCCCCCCTCAGCCGCTGGTCACCCCGGCACCCGTCCCTCGACGGCGGACTGCTGCACCTCACCGCGGGTAAGTCGGACCTTGACCTCGCCCCCGTCCTGGCCCGCACGGGACTGCCCGCCGGGGACGCGAACCCCGCCGCGGTCGTCCTCGACGCCACCGGCATCCGGGACGTCGGCGCCCTCACGGAGGTGCACGCCGCCCTGCATCCCGTCGTACGGTCGGTCGTCACGAGCGGCCGCGTGGTGGTGCTGGGCGCCCCGCTCGACCCCGCCGACCACCACCAGTCGGCCGCGCAGCAGGCCCTGGAGGGCTTCGTGCGCTCGCTGGGCAAGGAGATCGGGCGGGGCCGCACCGTGAACCTCCTACGACTCACCGACGCGTCCGGCGCCGAGTCGACCCTCCGCTTCCTGCTCTCGCCCAGGTCGGCGTACGTCAGCGGGCAGGTGATCGAGGTGGGTGCCGCCGAGGTGACCACGCCCACCGACCCGGACCGCCCCCTCGCCGGGCGCACGGCCCTGGTCACCGGGGCCGCGCGCGGCATCGGGGCGACGGTGGCCGAGACACTGGCCCGGGACGGGGCGCGGGTGGTGTGCCTCGACATACCGGGCGCCGGCGCCGAACTCGACGCGGTCGCCGCGCGGCTCGGCGGGACGGCCCTGCCGCTCGACATCACCGCCGACGACGCGGGCGCGCGGATCGTCGCCGCGCTGCCCGACGGGCTGGACGTCCTCGTCCACAACGCGGGCATCACCCGGGACCGCAGACTCGCCAACATGCCCGCCGAGCGGTGGAGTTCGGTGCTCGACGTGAACCTCGCGAGTGTCCTGCGGACGACCGACGCACTGCTGGCAGCGGGGGCGCTGCGCGCGGGCGGGCGGATCGTCGCGACCGCGTCCATCGCCGGGATCGCGGGCAACGCCGGGCAGACCAACTACGCCGCGAGCAAGGCCGGCGTCGTCGGGCTCGTCCGCTCTCTCGCGCCCCGGGCGTCGGCGGAGCACGGGGTCACCGTGAACGCGGTCGCCCCCGGCTTCATCGAGACGAGGATGACCGCCGCCGTGCCGCTGTTCATCCGGGAGGCGGGGCGCCGGATGAACTCCCTCGGGCAAGGGGGCCTGCCCGTCGACGTCGCCGAGACCACGGCATGGCTGACGAACCCCGCCTCCGGCGCGGTCAACGGCCAGGTCGTCCGCGTCTGCGGCCAGAGCCTGCTGGGCGCGTAGCGCCGCCCGTCCCCGCACGCACCAGCACCTGGAGCCCCCATGGACACGCGCACGCTCACCGCATCTCCCTCGCTCACCACCGTGCTGGCCCGAGGCGCGCTGCTCTCCCCCTTCAAACGGCCGCGCCCGGACGCCGACTTCCCCCGCACCCGGCTCGTCCTGCCCGGCGTCCGGGTCGATCTCGCGCGGCTGGCGGCGTACGAGCGGGTGTGCGGCTTCGCCACCGGCGCCGATGCGCTGCCGGTCACGTATCCGCATGTGCTCGGGTTCCCGGCGGCGATGCGGATCATGGCGGGACGGGGGTTTCCCCTCCCCCTGCTCGGGCTGGTGCACACGTCGGTCGTGATCACCCAGCGACAGGGAGTGGCGGCCACCGGCGAGTACGAACTCACCGTCTACGTCGAGGGGTTGGCACCGCACCGGCGGGGAACCGAGGCGACGGTGGTGACCGAGCTGAGGGGGGCCGACGGGCTCGTATGGGAGTCCAGGAGCACGTATCTCGCGCGCCACCGGACCACCGGCAGCCGCCCCGCGCCCGCCCTCGCCCCCGAGGCGCGGGAACACCATCCCCTGCCCGCCCTCGCCGAGTGGCGCCTCGGCGCGGACGTCGGGCGCCGCTACGGAGCCGCGTCGGGCGACCGCAACCCCATCCACCTGCACCCGCTCACCGCCCGCCTCTTCGGCTTCCCCCGCGCGATCGCCCACGGCATGTGGACCGTGGCCCGCTGCCTGGCCGAGCACGGAGTGCCGGAGGCCGCCCACGTGCGGGCGGAGTTCAAGGCCCCGGTCCTGCTCCCGGGAACGGTGACCTACGCCGCCGAGGGGCCCGCCTTCCGGCTGCGCGAGGGCGGCAGCGGCAACCGCGTCCACCTCTCCGGCACAGTGCGCGCGATCACGTAGGCCACGGGCTCACGTGGATCATGGGGATGACGGGGACGACGGCGACCAGGGTCTCCCCTCCATGAGATCGCCGAGCCCCGCCCACGCGAAGTTCATCAGTGTCGCCGCGGCCTGCTTGGCCGAGACACCGGGTGTCGCATTGGCCCAGGCCGCCAACGACTCGGCGGCGCCGACAAGGGCCGCGGCCAGTCCGGCGACCTCGCGCTCGGGCAGCGAGGGGTCCCGGTGGGCCTCCCGAGCGGCGACGACGATCAGTTGCGTGACGAACGCGACGATCTCCTCGCGCATCGCGGTGACCTCGGCGGCGAACGGCTCGCCGTGCGTACGGGCCTGGAGGTGCAGCACCGACCAGCCGTCGGGGTTGTGCGCGGTGTGCGTGAAGAACGCCCGCAGCCCTTCCCAGAGTTGACGGTCGGCGGGCAGGCCGGGCTGGACGCCCGCGCGCACGGCGGCGGTCAGGGCGGCCGCCTCGCGGCGGATGCAGGCGGTGAAGAGGTCTTCCTTGGAGTTCAGGTACAGATAGACCAACGGCTTGGACACGCCCGCCAGTTCGGCGATCTCGTCCATGGAGGCGGCCCGGTACCCGCGTTGCCCGAAGGTCCGTACGGCGGCGTCCAGCATCTGCTGTTCCCGCACCGCACGCGGCATCCGCTTGCTCTTCACAGCACCCATGCGGGCAAGCGTAAGGTCCACCGACGCCCTGACCACCTGACGGGTGGCCGACAACCTGCTACGACATCCGGCGGACGAGGCCGGGACAGCCGGCGGACGAGGTTAGGACGGCTGCCCGTGAGCCCGCGTCGCGTCGTCGACGACGGCGTCCTCCTGGCTGCGGTTCTGCTCCAGGTTGGCCTTCATGCGGTCGACGCGCGCCACGACGGTCGCGGAGGCGCGGTCGCGCTCCTTGCGCAGGACGACGAAGCTGATCGGCGCGGAGATCACCAGGGAGAGCAGGACGACCCACATGTAGTTGGAGTCGCCGAGGCCGCGCGGGGCGATGCCGGAGTAGACGAGGCCTCCGACGACCACGAGGCAGCCCGCGAGGATCCCAAGGCGCATCAGCGTGTAGCGGAGCATCTCAACTCACTCTTCCGTCTTCCGTAGAGATCCACAGTGGACCGGATCCATCCAGAACGGTCCCGAACGATCCCAAAGGGCACCGTCCAGTGAAGCACGCCGAGGCACCGATCTTGCAGGGGGGCCTCGACGACCGCCTCAGCCGAGCGGCAGCAGCATCGTGATGTCGTCGCGTTCGTCACCGGGCGCCACCCGGATCGCGTCGGGCACCCGGCCCACCTCCTTGTACCCGCAGGAGGCGTAGAACCGCTCCAGGCCCTCGCCGCCCCGGCAGGTGAGCCGGATCGCCCGGATGCCGTCGAAGCCGCGGGCGGCGTCCTCCGCGGCGGCCAGCAGATCGCGGCCGTACCCCTTGCCGTGGTGCCTGGGATGCACCATGACCGTGTAGAGCCACAGCCAGTGCGTCATCAGCCGGTGGGTGTTGAACGCGAGGAACGCGGTGGCGGCGACGGCGCCCTCCTCGTCGTAGCCGACGAGCAGGCGGGTGCGCCCCTCGGTCATCGCGGCGAGGTGCTTGAGCCACTCGGGCCGGATGTCCTCGACCGTGACCGGCGGGACGAACCCGACGGAGCCGCCCGCGTTGGAGACGTCGGTCCACAACGCGAGCACACCCTCACGCAGGTGCGGTCCGCCGGGCGGGTCCAGTCGAAACGTCAGTGCCATGGTGCCTTCGGACCTCAGAGCCGCATCGGCTGGGGCTCGTCGCGGCGGCCCGCGTCCGGACCGTCGTACTCGCGGATGATCTCGTAGCGCGTGTTCCGCTCGACGGGCCGGAAGCCGGCGTCCCGGATGAGGTCGAGCAGGTCCTCGCGGCCCAGCTTGTTCGGGGTGCCGTAGTTGTCGGCGTCGTGCGTGATCTTGTACTCGACGACCGAGCCGTCCATGTCGTCGGCGCCGTGCTGCAGGGCGAGCTGCGCGGTCTGGACGCCGTGCATGACCCAGAAGACCTTCACGTGCGGCACGTTGTCGAAGAGCAGCCGGGAGACGGCGAAGGTCTTCAGGGCCTCGGCGCCCGTGGCCATCTGCGTCCGCGCCTGGAGGCGGTTGCGGATCTTGCCGTCCTTCATGTCCACGAAGTCGTGCTGGTAGCGCAGCGGGATGAAGACCTGGAAGCCGCCGGTCTCGTCCTGGAGCTCACGCAGCCGCAGCACGTGGTCGACGCGGTGGCGGGGCTCCTCGATGTGGCCGTACAGCATCGTGCACGGGGTCTTGAGACCCTTCTCGTGCGCGAGGCGGTGGATGCGCGACCAGTCCTCCCAGTGGGTGCGGTGGTCGACGATGTGCTGCCGGACCTCCCAGTCGAAGATCTCGGCGCCGCCGCCCGTCAGGGACTCCAGACCGGCATCGATCAGCTCGTCGAGGATCTCCGACGCCGTGAGGCCCGAGATCGTCTCGAAGTGGTGGATCTCCGTCGCCGTGAACGCCTTCAGCGAGACGTTCGGGAGGGCCTTCTTCAGCTCGCTGAGCGAGCGGGGGTAGTACCGCCACGGCAGGTTCGGGTGCAGTCCGTTGACGATGTGCAGCTCGGTGAGGTTCTCGCCCTCCATCGTCTTGGCCAGGCGGACGGCCTCCTCGATGCGCATCGTGTACGCGTCCTTCTCGCCCGGCTTGCGCTGGAACGAGCAGTACGCGCACGAGGCGGTGCACACGTTCGTCATGTTGAGGTGGCGGTTGACGTTGAAGTGGACGACGTCGCCGTTCTTGCGCGTGCGCACCTCGTGGGCGAGCCCGCCGAGCCAGGCCAGGTCGTCCGACTCGTACAGCGCGATGCCGTCCTCGCGGGTCAGCCGCTCACCGGCCCGGACCTTGTCCTCCAGCTCGCGCTTGAGCCCGACATCCATGCCCATACCTCTTCCTCAGCAGACTTCGTCAAACCGTACGCCAGCGCCTCTATGCCTCTTCGGGCAGCTCACCCACCCGGTTCTCCCACTTGGTGGAGAGCACGATGGTCGTACGGGTCCGGGAGACGCCCTTGGTTCCCGACAGGCGCCGGATGGTCTTCTCCAGGCCGTCCACGTCGCTCGCCCGCACCTTGAGCATGAACGAGTCGTCGCCCGCGATGAACCAGCAGTCCTCGATCTCGGTGAGGTCCTTCATGCGGCGCGCCACGTCCTCGTGGTCGGCGGCGTCGGAGAGCGAGATGCCGATGAGGGCGATCACGCCGAGACCGAGCGAGGCGGAGTCGACCGTCGCGCGGTAGCCGGTGATGACTCCGGCCGCCTCCAGACGGTTGATGCGGTCGGTGACACTGGGTCCCGACAGTCCGACGAGGCGCCCCAGCTCCGCGTAGGAGGCCCGGCCGTTCTCCCTCAGGGCCTGGATGAGCTGCCTGTCCACCGCGTCCATGCGATCGAAAGCCTTCCGCTGAAAAGTGCTGAAGAATGTGTGAGTGGTCGTGCGCCCTGCAGATGGTGCTCGGTGCTCAGTCGGCGCCGCGCGAGCCCCCGCCGAGCTCGCCCTCCCAGCGCCGGTACAGCCGGTGCTCGACGCCCGCCGCGTCCAGCACCCGTCCCGCGACGAAGTCCACCAGGTCCTGGATGTGCGTCGCCCCCGCGTAGAACGCCGGTGACGCGGGGAGCACCACCGCGCCGGCCTCGTCCAGTGCGACCAGGTGCTTCAGCGTCTGACCGCCGAGCGGGGTCTCGCGCACGGCGACGACCAGCTTGCGCCCCTCCTTGAGCGTGACACTGGCGGCGCGCTGCAGCAGGTCCTTGGAGAGTCCGAGCGCGACCCCGGCGACGCAGGCCGTGGAGGCGGGCACGATCAGCATGCCCTTGGCGGGGTACGAGCCGGAGGACGGCCCGGCCGCGAGGTCACCCGCGCTCCAGTGCCGTACGGCGTCCATCCGATCCCGGAACGCGCCGAAGGTGTCGGGCTTTCCGTCGGCGCCGCGCGCCAGCCACTCGTAGAGGTCTTCCTGCCAGTGGGCGTCGCGGTAGGGGATGCCGGTCTCGTCGAGCAGGGTGAGCCGGGAGGCGCGCGAGACGACGAGGTCGACGCTCTCCCCCGCCTCCAGAAGCGCGCGCAGCACAGCGGCGGCGTACGGCGTACCGGAGGCGCCCGACACCCCCACGATCCAAGGCCGGCGCTGCGTCTGTCCTGGCTTCATGGTGTCGAGCCTATCCGGCAGCGGTGGGGAATCAGACCGTGAGGCCGCGGACGAGCAGATCGAGCAGCGCGCACGCGAAGAGGGCGATGCCGATGAAACCGTTGACTTGGAAGAAGGCGCGGTTGAGGCGGGACAGGTCGTGCGGCTTCACGATGGAGTGTTCGTAGAGGAAGGCACCGGCGACGATCACCAGGCCCAGCCAGAAGAACGCGCCCGCGCCGGTGGCGACGGCGTACCAGACGAACAGGCCCGTGGTGACGGCGTGGCAGACGCGCGCGCCCCGGATCGCGGCCGGGATCCCGAAGCGGGCGGGGACGGACATGACCCCGATCTCGCGGTCGGTCTCGACGTCCTGGCAGGCGTAGATGAGGTCGAAACCGCCGATCCACACACCCACGGCGAGCCCCAGGATCACCGCGTCCCACGACCACTCGCCGCTGATCGCCAGCCAGCCGCCGATCGGGCCCATCGCCTGGGCGAGACCGAGGATGGCCTGCGGGAAGTTCGTGAACCGCTTGCCGTAGGGGTAGACGACCATCGGGATGACGGCGATGGGGGCGAGCGCCAGGCACAGCGGGTTCAGCAGGGCCGCCGAGCCCAGGAAGACCACCAGCGCGATCAGTGCGCCCGTCCAGGCGTGCCGGACCGACATGGCGCCGGTCACCAGCTCGCGATGCGCCGTGCGGGGGTTACGGGCGTCGATCTCCCGGTCGATGATCCGGTTGACCGCCATCGCGAAGGTGCGCAGGCCCACCATGCAGACGGTGACCAGGAGCAGCCGCCCCCAGTGGATGTTCTCGTCCCACTCGAACATCGCGGTGAGCGCGGCGATGTAGGCGAAGGGCAGCGCGAACACCGAGTGCTCGATCATCACGAGACGGAGGAACGCCTTGGTGCGCCCCGGCTGCGGGATCGCGGCGGCGGCTGAGCTCACAGGCCGTACTCCTTCCAGCGGCGGTCGACCGTCGCCGCCGTCTCCGGGTCGGACAGCACCATCTCCGGCCAGCCGCCGTCCCGTGTGTAGCCCTCCTCGGGCCACTTCCTCGTCGCGTCGATGCCCGCCTTGCCGCCCCAGAACTGCTGGTAGGAGGCGTGGTCGAGGTGGTCGACCGGGCCTTCGACGACCGTGAGGTCGCGGGCGTAGTCCGTGTTGCCGAGGGCACGCCACGCGACCTCGTGCAGATCGTGGACGTCGCAGTCGGAGTCGACGACCACGATCAGCTTGGTCAGGGACATCATGTGTGCCCCCCAGACGGCGTGCATCACCTTCTGGGCGTGCTTGGGGTACTTCTTGTCGATCGCGACGATCGCGCAGTTGTGGAAACCGCCCGCCTCGGGCAGGTGGTAGTCGACGATGTCCGGCACGATGATCTTGAGGAGCGGGAGGAAGAACCGCTCCGTCGCCCGGCCCAGCGGACCGTCCTCCGTGGGCGGCCGGCCGACCACGATCGACTGGATCAGCGGCCGCTTGCGCATGGTGACGCAGTCGATGGTGAGCGCCGGGAAGGGCTCCTGCGGGGTGTAGAACCCGGTGTGGTCGCCGAACGGCCCCTCCGGGAGCATCTCGCCGGGCTCCAGCCACCCTTCGAGGACGACCTCGGCGTTGGCGGGGACCTGGAGCGGGACGGTCTTGCAGTCGACCATCTCGATCCGCTTGCCCTGGATGAACCCGGCGAACAGGTACTCGTCGATGTCACCGGGCAGCGGCGCGGTGGAGGCGTACGTCACGGCGGGCGGACAGCCGAAGGCGATGGCGACGGGCAGCCGCTCCCCGCGCCGGGCGGCGACCTGGTAGTGGTTGCGGCTGTCCTTGTGGATCTGCCAGTGCATGCCGATGGTGCGCTTGTCGTGGCGCTGGAGGCGGTAGAGCCCGAGGTTGCGGATACCGCTCTCCGGGTCCTTGGTGTGGGTCAGCCCCAGGTTGAAGAAGGAGCCGCCGTCCTGCGGCCAGGTGAAGAGGGCGGGGAGGGCGTCGAGGTCGACGTCGTCACCGTGCAGCACCACTTCCTGGACGGGCGCGTTGTCGGACTTCACCTTCTTCGGCGGTACGTGCGTCATCGCGCCGAGCTTCCCGAAGGCCTCGCGCACGCCGACGAACCCGTGCGGCAGCTCGGGCCGCAGCAGCCCGCCGATCTTGTCGGAGATGTCGCCGTACGACTTCAGGCCGAGCGCCTTCAGCAGCCGCCGGTCGGTCCCGAAGACGTTCATCGCGAGGGGCATCGCCGAGCCGCGCACGTTCTCGAAGAGCAGCGCGGGCCCGCCGGCCTTCTGCACCCGGTCGACGATCTCCCCGACCTCCAGGTACGGGTCCACCTCGGCCTTGATGCGCTTGAGGTCGCCCTCGCGCTCCAGCGCCCGCAGCAGCGAGCGAAGATCGTCGTAAGCCATGTGTCAAGTATCGCCGAGGTGTACTCGCCACTTGCGCCCGCCCCGCTGTTCGGCCGGGGGTCCGGGGGTTGTCCCCCGGGAAGACGCAGCGGGCACCCGCTACCCTGTGGCCGTCACCGGGGCCCTACGCCGCCCCGCCGTCGCTCACTGGGGGAACGTTCGGGCATGCTTCGGTATCTGCCGTATTTGCTGGTCCTGGCGCTGTGGATCTACGCGTTCATCGACTGCCTCAACACTCCGGAGAACGAGGTCAGGCACCTGCCCAAGGTGGTGTGGGTGATCATCGTGCTGCTCTTCGGCGAGGTGCTGATCGGCCCGATCGCCTGGCTCGCGGCGGGCAGGTCGCGGCGCGGTCCGGCGGGCGGCTCGACGCCCTCCGAGTGGCACCGCAACCACCGCTCCGAGTTCGTCGCGCCCGACGACAACCCCGAGTTCCTGAAGTCCCTGAAGGCCGAGGCCAAGAAGGACGAGTCGCTGCTGAAGGACTGGGAGGCCGATCTGCGGCGCCGCGAGGAGGAGCTGCGGCGGCGCGAGGGCCGCACGGACGACGAGTCCTGACATGGAGCTGCGGCTGCTCGTCACCTTCGAGAAGGTCGCGTCCGTCCTGAGCTTCACTCAGGCCGCGGCGGAGCTGAAGTACGCGCAGTCCAGCGTCACCAGCCAGATCCGCGCGCTGGAGTCCTCGCTCGGCGCGGAGCTCTTCGACCGGCTCGGCAGCCGAATCCGGCTGACGGAGGCCGGCGAGCGGCTGCTGCCCTACGCCCGGCAGATCATCGAGCTGAACGAGGAGGCGCGGGCGGCCGTCACCGGCACCGAGGAGCTCGCCGGGACCCTGACGGTCGGCACGATGGAGTCGCTGACGTCCTACCGGCTGCCGCCGCTCCTTGAGCTGTTCCACCACCGCTATCCGGGCGTACGGCTGTCCATGCGCCCGACGCTGGGCGACGAGACGCGGCAGGCGCTGCGGCAGGGGACCTATGACGTCGGGTTCCTGATGGAGGCGGAGACCGAGCATCCGGGTCTTGAGGTCGCGGTCCTCGCGGTGGAGCCCCTCGCGCTGGTCGCGGCGCCCGGGCACCGGCTCGCCGGGAAGCCCGCGGGCACCGCCGATCTCGTACGGGAACCGCTGCTGGCCACCGAACCCGGCTGCGCCTACCGGGACTTGTTCGAGCGGGAGCTCAACTCGCCGGCCCCGGTGCAGTTCATGGAGTTCGGCACGATCGAGGCCACCAAACGCGCGGCGGCGGCCGGTCTCGGGATCGCCCTGCTTCCCGAGGTGACGGTCGCCGCCGAACTTGCCGAGGGGACGCTCCAACAGCTGCTCTGGGAGCCGCCGTTCACCCTTGTGACGCAACTGGCGTGGCGGTCCGGGAAGCGGCTTCCGGCCCATGTCCGGCTGTTTGTGGAGCAGGCGCGGCGGCTGGTGTCCGAGCAAGGGTGACGCGCAGGCTCGCCGTCACGATCAGCGGGACGCCGAGCGCCTGGACGAGGCCGATGTGGTGGCCGTAGACCACCCAGTCCATCACCATCGCGACCGCCGGGTAGGTGAAGGCGAGTACGGCGATCTTCGCGGTCGGGAGCTTGGCGTACGCGGAGTACATGAGGACGTACATCAGGCCGGTGTGGATGAGCCCGAGGCCGACCAGCCAGCCCCAGTCCGCGCCGGTGCCGCGCATCGCGCCGAAGTCGGCGAAGGGGAGCAGCAGCGGGATGCCGACGAGGACCTGGACGAGGGCGATGAGGTGCGGGCGGACGCCGGTGATGCGCTTGGTGACCAGGGTGGACAGTCCGTACAGGAGCGCGGCGAGGAGGGCCTGGCCGACGCCCGTCAGGTAGCTGCTGTCGCCGCTGGTGAAGTCGCCGGGTGTGACCCCCGAGACCAGGATCAGCCCCGCGAAGGCGACGACGATCCAGCCGACCTTGGCGGCGGTGAGCCGCTCGCGGAAGAGCAGCGCCCCGAGCAGGACCACGTAGAACGGCTGGGTGTGGTAGACGACCGTCGCGACGGAGATCGAGGTGTTCTCGTACGACTGGAAGAGGAAGACCCAGTTGAAGACGATGAACACCCCGCCGAGGACGGCGAGTGCGAGGGTGCGCGGGGTGAAGCCGTGGCCGCGCAGCCAGCCGCGGGCGACGACGTACGTGCCGAGGGCGAGCGCACCGAACAGGACGCGGAAGAAGACGACGTTGAAGGGGGAGGCGCCGGACTCGACGACGAAGACGCCGAGGGTGCCGGAGAGCACCATCGCGGCCGTCAACTGGGCTGTGCCCTTGTTCTCTGTGGTCATGGCGTCGACGCTACGAGCGGGCGGTGCGGCCGGTCCACGCGCCAGTGGGGCGTCCTGCCGATGGCCTCATCGGCCGCGCCGATGACACCTGGTCCCGGCGGGGTGCGGTCGGGTGAGGGTCAGCCGACGGCGGCCTCGGCCTGTTCGGCGTACTCGACCTTGATGTACCGGCTGTTCTTCTCCCCGTACGCCTTCTCGACGATCGGCCCGGCCTTGTCGGGGTCGTCGACCCCGACGTGCACGAACCCCCGCTCGTCCGGGCCGACTTCGCGCATCCCGAAGGTGCCGTCCCAGCGTCGCATGTCGTCGCCGATCCTGTCGGCCAGGGCGTCCAGCGTCCTGCGGCCGACGTGGGTGTCGTGCAGCCTTACGGTCACGCCCTTGACGGCGGATCCGCAGACTTCGTCGTCGAAGGCGGCGGAGGGGGTGCGCCAGACGTCGGCGGCGTGCTGGTCCTCGTCGAGCGCCAGGCCGGTGAAGACGTCGGAGTAGCGCTTGCCGTGCGCCAGCTTGTCGATGTGGGTGACGACGCGCTCCGGTGGGGAGCCGTCGTCGGCCTCGGGGAGGCTGTCGACGGGGCGGGTGCCGGTGCATTCCGTGCCGGTGTCGGCCTTCGGCCGGGCGTCGGTACCGGAGTCGGCGCCCAGGTTCCTGAGGCCGTGCAGCGCCAGGGCGACCGCGACGGCCATGGCCACGATCGCGGCGGCAACGGCGGCCCACAGGTACCTCTTCATGCCCCTCCTCCGTTTCGCCCACCACTGTGACGCCGGAGGGGCCGGAAGGGTTCAGGCGGTCGGGTCGTCCCGCAGGACCAGCTCCAGCAGCCCCGGGAAACGGGCACCGAACTCGTCCTTCCGCAGGCGGTTGACCCGCTTGGGCCCCTCGTCCCGCTGCTCCACCAGCCCCGCGCCCCGCAGCACGGCGAAGTGATGGCTCAGCGTCGCCTTCCCGACGGGCACGTCGAAGCTGCCGCAGCTGCGCGACCACTCGGCCGAGCCCGCCAACTCCCGTACGAGCTTGAGGCGTACGGGATCCGCGAGGGCACCGAGGGCGGTGAGGACGGGCACGTCGTCGGGGTGGGTGTGCTCGGGGGCCGCTCGATGACCGCCGGCGCCGGTGCGCTGAGACACGCCGTGCTCCTTACCCCGTACCCGCTTGCCGAGTGTTCGATGAAAACCATACACTCCTGAGTGTTCGCTTTTCATTGAACAGCCGAGCCAGGGGTGTGTGGCATGCGCGCGATCGAGTTCCAGGAGTACGGCGGTCCCGAGGTCCTCAGGACGGTGGAGGCGGAGGCCCCCGAGCCGGGCCCCGGGCAGGTGAGCATCGACGTGGCCTACGTCGGGGTGAACTTCGCGGACCTGAAGGCGCGTTCGGAGGGGTATCGCGTGCCGGGTCTGCCGTTCCGGCCGGGACTTGAGGTCTCCGGACGGGTACGGGCGGTCGGTGCCGGTGTCGCGGGCCTCGCACCCGGCCAGGAGGTGGCGGCCCTGACCGAGGGCGGCGCCTACGCGGACGTGGCCGTGGCCGACGCCGTGACCGTCTTCCCGCTCCCGGCCGGCGTGGACCTGCGCACCGGCGCCACCCTGCCGACCGTGCTGCCGACGGCGTACGCCCTCCTGCACAAGGTGGGCCGCCTGCAGCCCGGCGAGACGGTCCTCGTCCAGGGCGCGGCGGGCGGAGTGGGCACGGTTGTGGGGCAGTTGGCGAAGGCGGCGGGCGCGGCGACGGTGTACGGCGTCGTGTCGAGCGCGGCGAAGGCGAAGTACGCGCTCGACCACGGCTACGACGAGGTCTTCGCCGGCCCCTCCGACAAGGCCTTCTTCGTGGACGAGGTGCGCGACGCGACGTCCGGCCGGGGCGTGGACGTGGCGCTGGACCCGGTGGGCGGTGAGACCCTGCGCGGCAGCCTCGCCTCCCTCGCCCCGTTCGGGCGGCTGGTCTCCTTCGGCAACGCGAGCTCGGCGGCGCCCTGGCAGGTGGGCCAGCCGGAGCTGTACCCCATCGGCCTCTCGGTCGCCGGGTTCTCCATCCTCACCCTCGCCCAGACGGCTCCCGCCGAGCTGCGTGCGATCGCCGAGGAGTCCTTCAAGGCCGTGGTCGAGGGCGCGGTGTCCCTGCCGGTGACGGCGGAGTTCGGGCTTGAGGACGCGGCGGATGCCCACCGGCTGATGGGGACGCGGACGAGCACGGGGAAGCTGCTGCTGAGGGTGGAGGGCTGAGGGCCCTGCCGGCCCGAGGTCTCAGCTCTCCGCCGGCGGCCAGGTCTTCCAGGCCAGTTCCAGCCGCCCGTAGGCGTCGTCGAACCAGGCGTCGGACAGCGCAACGGTCACCGTCACGGCTGTCAGGGACATCGAGTCGTCCCTGACGGTGACGTGGACCCGTTCCCCGTCCGCGTCCCGCTCGATGTGCAGCTCGGCACCGCGCGCACCCTCCCGCCAGGCGATGTCCTGCCCGGCATCGAGCGCGTCCAGCGCCTCCTGCCACTCCCGCAGCTCCTCTGGGAACACCCGGACCTCGAGACTCCCCCGTACGAACGGCGTATCGACCAGGAACTCCCCGGCCAACGCCCCGCCCGAGTCCGGTCCGGACCGCTGTTCCTTCCCGCTGACACGCAGGACAACACTGTTGCCCTCACCCGCCAGACGAATCAGATCAATCGCTTCCTCGGCCACCAGCACTCCCCCGGCTTCCACTCACACACACGCTCTACGGGGTCGAAGCCTATCCGCGGGGTCCTCGGTGGCGAGGGGCAGCGCGGTGCGTGCGGGCCTTCGTCATCGTCGACCGGGTCTCGTAGCGGGCGGCGCGGATCTCGTGTGCGAGGTTGCCTGCGTCGCTCCGGTGTTTCGTCCAGAGTGGGAGGCATGGAGCACATCGATCAGGCGCAGGCCCGCAGCTGGCTGGCGACTGCCGTCGAGGAGGCCCGCGCCGGGCTCGCGGAGGGCGGCATCCCCATCGGGGCCGCGCTGTACGGGAGGGACGGCGCGCTCCTCGGCCGCGGCCACAACCTCCGCGTCCAGGACGACGACCCCTCGATGCACGCGGAGACGGCGGCCTTCCGCGCGGCGGGACGGCAGCGGACGTATCGCGGTACGACGATGGTGACGACCCTGTCGCCGTGCTGGTACTGCTCCGGCCTGGTGCGGCAGTTCGGCATCTCACGGGTCGTGGTCGGCGAGGCGGCGACCTTCCACGGCGGCCACGACTGGCTGGCGGAGCACGGCGTGGAGATCGTGCTCCTCGACGATGCCGAGTGCACCGCCCTGATGCGCGACTTCATCAGGAACAACCCGGAACTGTGGAACGAGGACATCGGTGAGTAGCCCGGCGAGCAGCCCCCGGACCCCCCGCATCCCGACGATCGACCTCCGGCCCTGGGTGTCGGGGGACAAGGCCGCCCGCGCCGGGATCGCCGGCACCGTCGACCGCGCCCTGCAGACCGCCGGTTTCCTCCTCGTCACCGGCCACGGCGTGGACCCGTCGCTGCGCGCCCGCGTCCGCGAGGCCGCCCGCGCGTTCTTCGTGCTTCCCGCCGGGACGAAGGAGCGGTACGCCGCCCGGGTCGGCGGCCGCGGCTGGCTGGGCCCCGGCGCCGAGGCCAACGGCTACTCGGAGGGCACGCAGACCCCGCCGGACCTCAAGGAGTCGCTGACGTTCGCGACGCACGAGCCGTTCGAGGACCCGGAGACCAACGCGGAGTGGTACGCGCCGAACGTCTGGCCCGCCGAGACGCCCGGACTGCAAGAGCTCTGCGAGGAGTACCTCGCGCGCATGGGCGAGCTGGAGAACCACCTCCTCGCGCTCCTCGGCGAGGCACTGGGCCTGGAGCCGGACTTCTTCACGAAGCACATGGCCCACCCGACGTACGGCTTCAACATCAACTGGTACCCGGGTACGGAGGTCGTCGGCGAGCCTCAGGAGGGCCAGTTCCGTATCGGCCCGCACACCGACTTCGGCACGGTGACGATCCTGGACCGGCAGGCGGGCAAGGGCGGGCTGCAGGTCTTCACCGACGAGGGCGGCTGGGAGGACGCGCCCTTCGACCCTGAGGCGTTCACCATCAACATCGGTGATCTGATGGCGCGTTGGACGGGCGACCGCTGGCGCTCCGGCCGCCACCGCGTCCTGCCACCGCCCGCCGACGCCCCCGCCGAGGAGCTGATGTCCCTGGTCTACTTCGGCGAGTGCACCCCCGGCACGCTCGTCGAGTCGGTCCCCGCGCCGATCGGCCGGGTAGCCCACGAACCGGTGGACTCACACGTCTACCTGCGCGAGAAGCTCGACTCGATCACCGTCGGCTGACCCATGTGGAGGCCCGCACCCACGGAGGGAGAACATGGTCGGCATGGCTGATCACCTGTCCCCTTCTTCTCCCTCTTCTTCTCCCTCTTCGCCGACTGCGGTGCGCCTCGCGGGATATACGAAGACCGACCAGAGCGAGATCCTCGGCGACGGCGCCGATCCCTTCGGCGTCGCGGACGCCGGTCTGACCTGGCTGCCCAAGGAGGACCACTTCGGCATCAGGCTGGACGGCCGCCTCGTGGCCCATGCCGGTCTGCTGAGGCTGCCCCTGTCGATCGGGGGTGCCGAGACCGAGGTGGTCGGCGTGGGCGGCGTCGCCGTCGCGCCCGACCTGCGGGGGAAGGGCCTGGCCCGGCTCGTCGTCACGGCGGCCCTGGACCACGCCCGGACGATGGGCCCCCGGCACGCGCTCCTCTTCTGCCGCCCGCCCCTCGTCCCCCTCTACCGGCGCCTCGGCTGGCACCCCCTGGAGGGCGACATCCAGGTCGAGCAACCCGGAGGCCTCACCGTCATGCCGCTGCGCACCATGTGGACCCCGCTGCACGCCGACGCGGACTGGCCGGCCGGAGCGGTCCGCCTGCTCTCGTTGCCGATGTGACCACCGCCGCCGCCTGTCGACCGGCGGGTGGATCCCTCACCTGAGGAGCGACAATTTCGACCCGGCTCCGCCCCACCGCCGACATTTTCGTAACTCGACGGACATCACGCGCCCTAGTCCGAACCAACTCCCCCTTCCTACACTGTTGTTGATACACCTCACAGCAGCACGAGGAACCGGACCGCTCCGGGGGGAGATGCGGTGCAAGGACGGCTGCACGGACGCGGGGCGCTGTTCGACCCCGATCCGCCCGGGTTCGCGCCACGGCTCGTCGGCCTGCGCCCCTCCCAGTTGCGCTCGTCCCCGTACGAGCACCACAAGGACGTGCCCTTCGTGGTGTTCGCGGGCGGCCGCGGGCTCGGCAAGAGCGCGGTGCTCGGGGAGTTGCGGGAGGCGTACAAGGGGCGGACGCCCGTCGCGTTGATCGACGGGGAGGAGCGGCAGTTCGCGGGGCCGCCGGACGAGCGGCCGGCGGAGGCGTGGTCGCCGGTGGGACAGGCGCTGACCACCGTCGCCGAGCAGCTCGCCGAGCCGGTGACGGGCGCCGGGCGGATCGGGTTTCCCCGGCTGGTGTCGGGGCTGCTGGCCGTCGCGGCGGGCGGCTGGAGCGACCGGGACCTGCCGCGCATCCGGCAGGAGGCGGAGCGCATCCTGCTGCTCAACGAGAGCGGCTCGTGGCTGTCGGGGTTCGCGGGCCGCTGGGTGAGCAAGGTCATCGCGAAGCTGATCGCCTCGATGAGCGGGACGGGGCCGGTCGTCGAGCCGATCATCGAGGCGACGCTGGAGGCGTTCTCCGAGGGCGTCGCCCCCGCGCACCGCCGGCTGCGCCGGGCCGCCACCTGGTACCGCGACTACCCGAACGCGGGCGGCAACCCCAAGCTCGGGCTCATCCTGCTCTCCGCGCACTTCAGGGCGGGCGGCGACTCCCGAAGACACGCCGAGCGCTGGCTCGTACGGGCCCTGCTGGCCGACCTCGACGAGGCGTACTCGGGGGCCATGCAGCGCGCGCACCGCCTCGGCCGCCCGGTCGTACTGATCGACAACGTGCAGGGGCCCGCCGGGCGCCGCCTGATGGAGTGCGTGCTGCGCGACCGCGCCGACGGATTCACCGACCAGGTCGTCTTCTTCGCCGCGCTACGCGGGTATACGCACCCGGCGCTGCGCCACGCCGGCCGCCGCACCCTGCCCGAGGTCGCCCGGTCCACCGGCTGGGAGCCCGACGCGTCCCCGTCCTCGCGCGCCCTGCTGGTGTCGCTGCCCCCGCTGACGCCCGACGACACCCTGCACATCGTCGGCGCCGCCTGTCGGGGCCTCGACATGCCGCCGCAACTCCCGCACGCCACCCACCGGTTGACCGGCGGCAGCCCGCTCGGCATCACCCTGCTCGCCGAGTCGGCCCGGCAGAACCTGCCCCAGGGCGTCACCTCCCTCGGCGAGTTGCTGACGGGCGACGTCGCCGTCCACGACGACCAGGGCGGCCGGCCCGCCTACCGGGAACTCCTCGACCGGCTCGTGCCCGGCGGCCACCTCGACGAGCTGACCGTGCTCGCCGCCGCCCACGACCGCGACTCGGCGTGCGCACTGGCCGAGGCCCA
The DNA here is from genome assembly GCF_040606085.1 of Streptomyces sp. NPDC005485. Lineage (NCBI taxonomy): Bacteria > Bacillati > Actinomycetota > Actinomycetes > Kitasatosporales > Streptomycetaceae > Streptomyces > Streptomyces sp. NPDC005485. The sequence continues at coordinate 57,240 of NZ_JBEXDZ010000008.1, forward strand.
ACTCCCGGACGACTTCGGCACGGCGGGCGTCCTCGACCTGGAGGAGCGGCTCAGCGCGGAGGGCTGGACGACGGCCCCGGGCCAGTTCGTCGGCGACCCCTTCCTGCGTGCGCTGCTCCTGCTGCGGCTGCACCACGGCGACCGGGACCACGAGCGGTGGCGGGCCGTGCACCGAGCTCTCATCGCCCACTACGCCGACGACCAGCGGGCGGGCAGCGCGCGCTACCGCCTCCACCACGAACTCGCCCTCGGCAAGGCCGACTTCGCCATCGACCACCTGCGCGACACCTTCCACCGCACCGACACCGGCGGCTGGCTCGCCTCCCTCGTCTTCATCGCGTCCGCGCCCTACTACCACGCCCACGATCCCGACGGCCACGACTTCGACGGGTACGACGACCGGGCCGCCGTGGCGCTCGGGCACACGGACGCCGCCCAGCGGCCGCCGGACGGGGCCGACGCCGTACTGCACCTTCGGGTGCGCCGACTCCTGCACGCCGTATGGCAGTTGACCGATCCGCTCGTACTGCCGGACCCGAAGGTGACCGAGCGGCTGCGCTTCGAGCTGGAGCAGCTGTCGAATCTGCGGCCCGCGGGCAACGCCCTGCTGTGGCGGGCGTCGCGGGACTGGCCGTCGGACGCCCTGGCCGGCCGGCCCTTCCGCATCCCGGGCGACGACGACAACCGCGGCGGCGGGGACGGGGGCCGGTGATGCGGCGGTTGTGGGTGTGGCTCCGCGAGGACGTCTGGGAGATTCGTTTCCGCAGGTATGTGGCGCTGACCCTGGCAGCCGTCCTGGTGGCCTTCGGGGTCTGGGGCGGCCGGACGCTGACGAAGGAGGACCGTTCCTGCGCGCCCGGCGTCACGCGGCCCGAGGGCAGCCAGGAATGTGTGGGCGTCTCCTGGACGACGTACGCCTTCGGACGTCCCCGATTCGCCGACACCGTACGGGCGATCAACCGCGAGAACCACCGCCTCAAGCCCGGCGGTTACGTCACCGTCGCCCTGCTGGAGCCCTTCACCGCGACCGACTCCGACAACCTCGGTGATGTGCTGCACGAGCTGCAGGGCGCCTATCTCGCCCAGTACCAGGCCAACCACGACTCCAACGACCAGACCCCGAAGATACGGCTCGTACTCGCCAACCCCGGGGCCAGTGGCGCGCATTGGCGCCGGACCGTCGACCAGCTGGAGCGGATGACGAAGAGCCGGGACCGGCTGCGCGCGGTGACCGGCGTCAGCATGAGCACCGACAACAACAAGCTCGCGGTGCGCGAACTCACCCGGCGCGGCATCCCGGTGATCGGCTCGTCCATCACCGCCGACGACCTCGCCAACGGGCAGCAGGGCAAGGACCCCTTCCCCGGGCTCGCCCGCGTCTCCCCCACCAACACCGACGAGGCCCGCGCCCTCGCCTCCTTCGCCAAGGTCTCGGCGGGCAAGGCGTTCCTCGTCTACGACAAGCCCGGCGACCCCTACACGCGCACGCTCCAGACGTCGTTCGCCAAGCTGCTCAAGGGCTCGCCCTACGGCGCACAGCCCTTCACACCGCCCGCCGACCGCAGCCGGGAGGGCACCACCGCCAACACCTTCCGGCAGATCACGCACGTCGTCTGCGACACGGCGGACAGCATGGACACCATCCTCTTCGCGGGCCGCCACACCCAACTGCGCCAGTTCATCAACGCGTTGGGCGACCGCGGCTGCCAGGACCGCGGCTTCACCCTGCTCACCGGCGACGAGGGCTCCTACCTCACCGCCGACAAGGCCCTGCACCGCAGCGCCCTCAAGGGCCGTCTCACCGTCCGCTACACCGCCCTCGCCCACCCGGACGCCTGGACCGGGAACGCCCCGAGGACCGGGGGCGGCGCCGCCGACACCGGGACACTGAACGGGATGCTGCAGAGCGGTATCCGCGAGCCGATCGGTCCCATCGGCCCGATCGCCCTGGACGACGGGCAGCTGATCATCGCCTACGACGCCATGCGGCTGGCCGTGCAGGGCATCCGCGAGGCCACCGCGGACGGCCAGGAGGCGCCGCCGCTCGCGGACGTCGGCAACCAGTGGACGCTGGTGAAGGGCTCCCAGCGGGTGAGCGGCGCGAGCGGCTGGATCTGCCTCGACAACCACGGCAACCCGTACGACAAGGCCGTACCGGTCGTGGAGCTGACCCCGCAGGGCGGTTCCCGCTTCGTGAAGATCGCCTGGCCGGAGGGGAAGCCCCCGGCGAAGGAGTGCCTGCCGCCGTCCTAGGGGGTGTGTTGAAAGTCCTGTGCGGTGCCCGCGGTGTCCGGTGCGTGCCGGGCGCCGTGGGTGCTGTGCGGGACTTTCAAAGCACCCCCTAGGCCGACAGGCCCTGGACCAGCCGCTCGAAGCGGGCGCGCCAGTCGGGGTCCCGGCCGCCTCCGGTCTCGTGCGTGAAGCGGACCGTGCCGGCGTCCTCGCCGTCGGGCTCCAGGTGGAACCGCAGCCTGCTGTCCACGCTGTACTCCGCGACGCGCTCCACGTCCCAGGCGGTGATCCGCCCGGTCCCCAGCCCGCGCAGACCGACCGCGCCGCCCAGCCGCGGCTCGAAGACGTCCACGGCGCACAGCCACCCCCGCAGGCCTTCGGGGGTGGCCAGTGCCGTCCAGACCTTGTCCACAGGCTGGGGAAGACGGAGCAGCCAGTGCTCGGTGCGGGTGTCCCCCTGAACCTCGGTGGTGCCCTCTTCGATGGGTTGGGTCATGACACCAGCGTGGCCGGAGAGCGGGGGTTGTGCACCTGTTAGGGGCGCTGACCCCGCTTGTCCACGACGGCCCGGTCGAGGACCGCGGTGTTGCTGGTGACGTCGCCCTTCTTCACGCCGCCCGACCAGTCACTCGTGGCGACCGTCCGCTCACCGAGGAACTCGTGGGTCTTCCTGTCGAAGATCCACTCGTCGCGGCTCGGGTTGTCGGGGTCCTTGCGGGCGATCGCGACACCGTGCCGCCCGGCGGCGTCCACCACGTCGTCGATCACCGTCACGCCCGGGATCCGCGCCACCGCCCGGTAGAGGGCGGCGCTCTGCCCGGGCGGCACGACGGCGTCCCGGATCAGGTCGCCGACCAGGACGAACATGGCCTGATCGGTCTCCTGGCCGCTCTGCTTCGGAGCGGTCTCGTGCAGCCAGTCGTACATCTTGCCGGGGTCGGTGGGGAGCGTCTGAAGGTGGCGGTAGTTGGTGGCGACGTCGTAGCCCGGCTTACCGGGCTTCGCGTCCGGCTCACCGGACCACTGGCCGCGCCCGGCCTCCCGGTACAGCCCCGCGCGGGTGCCGTCCACGGCATGCCAGGTCTCCAGCCGGTGCAGCGGCGGGATCTTCGTCTTCACGCCGTTGCCGCTCTGCGAGTAGGAGACCTTCGCGTCGACGTACACGTACTGGTCGTCGCGGATCGTGCCGGGCGAGTCCTCGTGCTCGGCCGCCAGCGCGATGTCCTCCAGCATCGCGACCGTCGCCCGGCTCGGCGGCTGCGCGCTCGCGCCCTCGCCGCCGCCACCCGACGGCAGCAGTACGAAGGTGACGGCCGCGGCGGTGGCGACGGCCGCCGCGGCGATCGCGGGCCGCAGCCAGGCGTTGCGCCTGCGCGCGGGTGCTTCGTCTCGCCGGATCTCGGTCATCAGATGCTCCTTGAGGAGTCGGTGACGGCCCGGCGGAAGGTCCTGCTCGGGAAGCTGGTTCATCGGTTCCCCTCCTTCGTGGGCCCGACCGCGGTGGTGCGGTCACCTCTCATCTGTCCGCGCCTGGAAGGCAGTTCCATATGTTTTGCGAGTTTTGTTCTGGCCCGTGAGAGCCGCGACCGTACGGTCCCCACGGGCACCCCGAGCGCCTCCGCGGCGGCCTGGTAGTCCAGCCCCGACCAGACGCACAGGGCCAGCACCTCACGCTCGGCCCGCCGCAGCTTCGCCAGCGCCGCCCGTACGAGGTCCAGTTGCGCGGCGTCGTCGAGCCGCCCGGCGACCTCGTCGGCGAAGTCGCCCACCGCCTCGTCGCGGGGCAGACGGGCGACGGCGGCCGCGTGTCTTCGGGCCGCCCGGCGGGTGTTGCGCGTGACGTTGGTGGCGACGCCGAGCAGCCAGGGCCGCAGCGAACCGCCTTCCTCGTCGACCTTGTCGCGCAGCCGCCAGGCGTCCAGGAAGGTCAGCGACACGATGTCCTCGGCCTGCGCCCACTCCCCCGTGAGCCGGAAGGCATGGTTGTAGACCGAGCGCGCGTACGCGTCGAACAGCTCGGCGAAAGCGTCGTGGTCCCCCGCGCGGATCCGTTTCCGCAGATTCGTGTCCACGCCCCGTACCTGTCCGTACGACGAAGGCCGGTTCCCGTGACCTGAGTCACAGGAACCGGCCCCTCGGGCATGCGGGCTCAGCCGACGCCGGCGTACGAGTGCTTGCCGCCCACGAAGATGTTGACGCCGTAGTAGTTGAACAGCCAGCAGCCGAAGGCGATCAGCGCGATGTAGGCGGCCTTGCGGCCCTTCCAGCCGGCCGTCGCCCGGGCGTGCAGGTAGCAGGCGTAGGCGACCCAGGTGATGAACGCCCAGGTCTCCTTGGGGTCCCAGCCCCAGTAGCGGCCCCAGGCGTCGCCCGCCCAGATCGCGCCCGCGATGATCGTGAACGTCCACAGCGGGAAGACGGCCGCGTTCACGCGGTAGGAGAACTTGTCGAGGGACGCCGACGCGGGCAGCCGCTCCATGACGGAGGTCGCGAAGCGGCCGGGCTTTCCGCCGTTCGCGAGCTTGTTCTCGTAGGAGTCCTTGAAGAGGTACATCAGGGTGCCGACCGCGCCCACGTAGAAGACCGCGCCGCAGAAGATCGCCGTCGAGACGTGGATGTACAGCCAGTACGAGTGCAGCGCGGGCACCAACTGGTCGCTCGCGGTGTACAGGACGGTGACCGCGAGGCCCAGGTCCAGCAGGACGGTGGTGATCAGGAACAGGCCGAGCCAGCGCACGTTCTTCTTCAGCGCCATCAGGCCGAGGTACACGCCGACGGCCACCGTGGAGAAGGTGATGTTGAACTCGTACATGTTGCCCCACGGCGCCCGCTCCACCGAGGCCGCGCGGGCGATGACGCCGCCGAGCTCGATCAGGAAGGCGAGCGCGGTGAGGGACACCGCGATCCGGCCGTAGAGATCGCCCTGCACGTCGCCGCCGTGGGCGCCGGGGCCGTCGGGCACATCGCGTGCGCCGACCGCGGACCGGGTGACGACCTGCGGCCGCTCCAGCACGGTGGTGCCGCCCGCCGACTTCACGGTGACCGCCGGAGCCTTGGCCTTCGCGTCGGCCTGCTGGGTGAGCGCGGCGGCCGTACGGCCGACCTTGCTGCGGCTGCCGAGGAGCCACTCGGCGATGTACGCGAAGAACGCCAGCGTGTAGACGGCCATCGCGGAGTAGATCAGCGTGTTGCTGACGTTGGCGAGGTGTTCGTTGGTGGCGGTGGCCAGGTCGGTTGCGGTGGCGAGAGTCACTTCGTCTCAGCCCCTTCGGCGGCAGGTACGGGGGGTTCGGCGTCGGGGTCGATGGCGGGATCGGCATCGGGTTCGGGCTTGGTGGGCGCCTGGTCGTGCACGAGTGCGGCCAGGTCGCCGAGTTCCTCGGGGAGCTTCGCGGACTCGCTGCGGCCGAGGCCCGCCATCTCCACGACCGTCACGCCGTCGGCGCCGGTGGTGGCCCGCACCCAGACGCGGCGACGCTGGATGAAGAGCGAGCCGGCGAGTCCGAAGATCGCGCCGAAGGCCCCCACCAGTGCCCAGTCACTGCCGGGCTGCTGTGTGACCTGGAAGCCGGCCCACTCCTTGATGCCCTTGTCGAAGGTGATCGACCCGGCGCCGTTCGGCAGCGTCATGGTCTCGCCGGGCAGCAACTGCTTCTTGAGGATCGCGCCCTTGGAGTCCTTGAACTGCTTCATGTTCTTCGTGTCCAGCTGGTACACGTTCTGCGGGATGCCCGCGTTGACGCCCAGGTCCCCGTGGAACGCGGACACGTTGAGCACCGGGAAGTCGAGCGCCGGGAACTGCGAGAACATCGTCCCGTTTCCCTTGCCGGCGAACGTCGGCACGAACAGCGCCGCGAAACCGAGCTGGTCGTGCCGGCCCTTGGCGTCCTTGTAGCCGTCCATCACCTTGATGGCACCCTGCGAGGTGACGTTCGAGTCGAGCGGCAGCATCGGCACGGGCTCGTGGAAGACGACCTTGCCCCTGCCGTCGCGGACGGTGACCACGGGCGCGTAGCCGTGGCTGACGAGGTAGACCTTCGAGTCGCCGATCTTCAGCGGCTCGTTGACCTTGACGGTGGCCTTCTTCGCCTTGCCGTAGGCGCCCACGCTGTAGGTGATGTCCGCCTGATACGTGCGGGGGGTGCCCGTGTTGGGACCCGTCCGCTCATAGGTGCCGGTGAACTTCTTCAGGTCGAAGCTGAACGGCGTGAGGTCGTCGTTGCTGAAGAGGGTGCCCGACTTGAAGTCGTCGTACAGCATGAGCGTGTTGGAGAAGCCCTCCCCCTCCACCATCAGCTTGTTGCCCTCGGACTTGAAGAGCTGGCCCCAGGCGAAGGCCACCAGCATCACGATCAGCGCCATGTGGAAGAGCAGGTTGCCGGTCTCGCGCAGATAGCCCTTCTCGGCGGCGACGGCGTCCCCGTCGACGTGCGCCCGGAACCGGCGCTTCCTGAGGACCTTGAGCGCGACGTCGCGGACGAGTTCCGGGTCGGCCTCGGTGCGCCAGGTCGCGTACGCGGGCAGCCGGGTCAGCCGCTTCGGAGCGCCCGGCGGACGGCCGCGCAGCTGTCCGACGAACTGCCAGGTGCGCGGCACGATGCAGCCGATGAGCGAGACGAACAGCAGGATGTAGATCGCCGAGAACCACACCGAGCTGTAGACGTGGAACAGGCCGAGCCTGTCGTAGAGCGGCCCGAGCACGCTGTGCGTGTCCTTGAACTCCTGCACCTTGCTCGCGTCGGTCCCGGACTGCGGGATCAGCGACCCGGGGATCGCGCCGAGCGACAGCAGGAAGAGCAGGATCAGCGCGACCCGCATGGAGGTGAGCTGCCGCCAGAACCAGCGCGCCCAGCCGATGACTTCGCGGCCGGTCCAGGCGAGCCACCCGGAAAGGCCCGGGGCGCGCGAACCGCCGAAGGAGCCGGGCATCGCCGTCTCCACGGGGGCGGTGGACAGCTGGGACCCGGCCTCGCCGAGATCACGCGCGTCGCGGGCGTCCTGGGACTCCGGGTCCGGCGTCTTTCCGGCGCCGGAGCCCGTGGTGCCCGTGTCGGTCGTGCTCATGGATCAGATCCCTACCGTGAAGCCGTCGGACCAGCTCTGCATCTGCTGAACGAGGGCGTCCCACGCACCGGTCAGCAGGAGGAGACCGGTCGCGATCATCATGCCGCCGCCGATCCGCATCACCCAGGCGTAGTGACGCTTGACCCAGCCGAACGCGCCGAGCGCCTTGCGGAAGGCGACCGCGGCGAGGACGAAGGGGATGCCGAGACCGGCGCAGTACGCGACGGTCAGTATGGCCCCCCGGCCCGCGCTCGCCTGGTTCATCGCCAGTACCTGCACGGAGGAGAGCGTCGGGCCCAGACACGGCGTCCAGCCGATCCCGAAGAGCGCGCCGAGCAGCGGAGCGCCCGCGAGACCGGTCACCGGCCGCTTGTGGAAGCGGAATTCGCGCTGGGTGAGCCAGGGCATGCCGCCCATGAAGAACACGCCCATGAGGATCATGAGCACGCCGAGCACCTTGGACAGGACGTCCTGGTGGGCGCGCAGGTTCGCGCCCCAGAACCCGAAGAGCGCGCCGCCGGACACGAACACGACGGTGAAGCCGAGGACGAACAGGGCCGCGCCCGCCGCCATCCGCCCCCGTCTGGCGTCCGCCAGGTCCGTGCCGCTCACGCCGGTGACGTACGACAGGTAGCCGGGCACCAGGGGCAGGACGCACGGCGAGAAGAAGGAGACGAGTCCGCCGAGCACGGCGATGGGCAGGGCGACCAGCAGGGCGCCGCTGTAGACCGTCGCGTTGCCGCCGACGGGCGCGGCGAGGGTCGTGGCGAGAAGGGACACGTCAGGTCACTTCTCCGCGAGGACGGGCTTGAGCATCTTGCGCAGGTTCTCCTCGCTGAGCGCCTGCAGCGTCCGGGCCGCGATCTTTCCGTCCCGGTCGATGATGAGCGTGGAGGGGATCAGCTGCGGGTTGAGCGTGCCCTTCCTGAAGCGGAGCATCAGCTTGCCCGAGGGGTCGTAGAGACTCGGGTACGAGATGCCGTACTGCTCCTCGAACGCCTTGGGCAGGCTGGTGCCGCCGTCGCGGGTGTTGATGCCGACGAACTGCACACCCTGGTCCTTGGTGCTCTGGTAGACCGTCTCCAGGTTCTTGGCCTCGGCACGGCACGGCGAGCACCAGGAGCCCCAGACGTTGAGGACGACGACCTTGCCCTTGTAGTCGGCGACGTCGAGCTGCTTGCCGTCGACGGTCTTGCCGGACAGGTCGGGGATCGCGGACCGCGATCCCTTCGCGACGGTGTCCACCCCGTCCTTGCCGGCGACGAAGTTGGTGTTGCCCGAGCCCCCGGAGGTGCCCCCGGAGGTGCATGCCGACAGGAGGAGCGCCGCGACGGCGGCCCCCGCGGTGAGCAGGGCAGCACGGCTACGGGTGCGGTTCGGGCGCTGGTCGACGCGGCAGGCGGCACTCATGTGAAAAGTTTCGCATGTCTGTTTAGGGGATCTTCCGCACCCCCCTTGCGGGCGGAAAAGCCCATTTCAGGCCACCTGCGGTCAGCTCTTGGCCGAGCCGCTCGACGCGCTTGCGGAGCTGGTCGAGCTGGTGGAGACGTCACCGAGGAAGCTCTTCCAGCCGCCGGCCGGCTGCTCGCCGACGTTCAGCGTCCGGAGCTTGTCCAGCACCTCGGGCTTCTGCACGTCGAGCCAGTCGGTGAACTGCCGGAAGGAGACGATGCGCACGTCCTCGCCCTTCTCCTTCTCCCGGGCGACGTGCTTGAAGGCCTGCTCGACGGCGTCCATGTAGATGCCGCCGTTCCACTGCTCGAAGTGGTTGCCGATGAAGAAGGGCGCGCGGTTGGTCTCGTAGGCCCGCTTGAACCCGGCGATGTACGCGTCGGCCGCCTGGGTACGCCAGCCCGGGTAGTTGGCGGGCGGCGCCTTGGTCGAGTTGTGCGACTGGTTGGCCAGGATGTTGTAGTCCATCGAGAGCACCTCGAAGGAGTGCCCGGGGAACGGGATCCCCTGCAGCGGGAAGTCCCACACGCCCTGCTTCTTGTCCGGCCACTGCTGGAGGCCGCCGGGCGAGGAGGCGTCGTAGCGCCAGCCGAGGGCCTTGGCGGTGGGCAGCAGGTTGTTCTGGCCGAGCAGACAGGGCGTACGGCCGCCGACGAGCTCCTTCTCGTAGTCGAAGGGCAGCGACGGCATGTCGCTCCAGCCGGTGTTGGTGCGCCACTCCTTGACGAAGGACTTCGCCTGGTCGATCTCGCTGCGCCACTGGGCCGGGGTCCAGTTGGCGACGGTGCCGGAACCGCCGCAGAAGTGACCGTTGAAGTGCGTGCCGATCTCGTGGCCTTCGAGCCAGGCGCGATGGACGCCCTTCAGCGTCATCTTGATGTGCTCGTCGGTGAGATAGCCGATGTCGGAGGCGCCCTTGGGGTTATTGGGCGGCAAGTACATGCGCTTTTTCGATTCGGGCAGCAGATACAGCCCGGAGAGGAAGAACGTCATGTGCGCGTCGTGCTCTTTGGCGAGATCGAGAAAGCGGGTGAAGAGTCCCGTGCCGACTTCTCCGGCGCCGTCCCAGGAGAAGATCACGAACTGCGGCGGGGTCTGGCCGGCTTCGAGAGGCTCCGGTTTGCCGGGCTGGTGCGGCTGCTTGCCCGTAAACGACGTGGAGCCGTCGCCTATGGGGCGTACCGGGTGCTTGGGGCCGGCGTGACCGCCCGCGGGGGAACCGCCGATGGGGCCTCCACCGTCTGACATGTCGGTACCGCAACCGGAGAGTCCCAGCGCGGCGGCGGCGCCTGCTCCGAGCCCCATCGCTCCCCGTCGACTGAACTCCCGCATGGCGTCCCCGTTTCGTCGTTCCCTCTCAGCTGGCTTTCAGCTGGCACCCATTGAGAGGGCACGACGAAGACGGCGGTTCCTTCAAACTCACGCATATTTAACTGTTTTTACGAAGATACGCTCTGATGACACGGCTGCATACGCTTTGTGACGGGCGCACACCTTGCTCGGGAGTGCACAACCGGCAACGGTGCGTGCACAGTTTTCCGCCGCGTACCGCGTGTGCGCACATTGCCGTCACGTACGGTGCGTGCGCACTTTCCCGTCACGCACGGCGCGTGCCCTTACGCCCCGAAAGCCTTGTCCTTCCCCTTCACCGGCTTGGCACCGGCGAGGAGATGCGCGGGGACGAGATCGCGGGCCGGCTCGCTGTAACCCACCGAGACGATCTTGTCTCCGCGGTAGGTGAAGCTCGTCAGGGACGCCAGCGTGCACTGCCGCTTGCGCGGGTCGTGCCACAGCCGCCGCCGCTCGACGTAGGAACGCAGGATCCAGATCGGCAGCTGGTGGCTCACCAGCACCGCCTCGTGACCGCGCGCCGCGTCCTTGGCCGCGTCCAGCGCGCCCATCATGCGGACGACCTGGTCGACGTACGGCTCGCCCCACGACGGCTTCATCGGGTTGACCAGGTGCTTCCAGTTGGCGGGCCGGCGCAGCGCGCCGTCCCCCACACCGAAGGTCTTGCCCTGGAAGACGTTGTCGGCCTCGATCAGCCGCCCGTCCGTCGCGAGATCCACGCCGTGCGCCTTGGCGATCGGCGTCGCCGTCTCCTGCGCCCGCTCCAGCGGCGACGCGCCGACGTGAGTGACATCACGCGAGGCGAGGTGCTCGGCGACCCGCTCGGCCATCTGCCGCCCCAGCTCGGACAGGTGGTAGCCCGCCAGGCGCCCGTAGAGCACCCCGTCCGGGTTGGCGACCTCACCGTGCCGCATCACGTGGACGACGGTGACGTCCTCGTCCGGGTACCCGTCGCGCCCGGCGCTGTCGTCGTTGCTGCTCATGCAGTGGCCTCCGCTGCTGCCCGCGCCGCCGCCGGAAGGGCGTCGGCGATCCGCTGAATGGCCCGCTCGTCATGGGCGGTCGAGACGAACCAGGACTCGAACGACGACGGCGGCAGGTAGACGCCCTGCGCCAGCATCGACTGAAAGAAGGCGGTGAACCGGAACGACTCCTGCGCCTTCGCGTCCTCGTAGTTCCTCACCTCCCCGTCCGTGAAGAAGACGGAGAACATGTTGGACGCGTTCTGCAGCCGGTGCGCGACACCTTCCTTGGTGAGCGCGTCCACCAGCAGGGACTGGATCTGCGCCGATACGGCGTCCACGGTGTCGTAGGCCGCATCGTCCAGCAGCCGCAGCTGGGCGAGCCCGGCGGCGGTGGCGACCGGGTTCCCGGAGAGGGTGCCGGCCTGGTAGACGGGTCCGGCGGGCGCGAGGTGCTCCATGACGTCCCTGCGGCCGCCGAAGGCCGCGGCGGGGAAGCCGCCGCCCATGACCTTGCCGAAGGTCATCAGGTCCGGCCGCACACCGTCCACGCCGTACCAGCCGGCCCTGCTGGTGCGGAAGCCGGTCATCACCTCGTCGGAGATGTACAGCGCGCCGTTCTCGGCGCACGCGTCCTTCAACCCCTGGTTGAACCCGGGCCCCGGCGGGACGACGCCCATGTTGCCGGGCGAGGCCTCCGTGATGACGCAGGCGATCTCACCGGGGTGCGCCCGGAAGGCCTCGTGCACGGCGTCGAGGTCGTTGTAGGGAAGGACGATCGTGTCGGCGGCCTGGGCGCCGGTGACGCCGGGGGTGTCGGGCAGCGCGAAGGTCGCCACCCCCGACCCCGCCGCGGCCAGCAGCGAGTCGACGTGCCCGTGGTAGCACCCGGCGAACTTGATCACCTTGGTGCGCCGGGTGAATCCGCGGGCGAGACGGATGGCGGACATGGTCGCCTCGGTGCCGCTCGACACGAGCCGCACCTGCTCGACGGGCTCGACGCGCGCGACGATCTCCTCGGCCAGCGCGACCTCGCCCTCCCCCGGCGTACCGAAGGAGGTCCCGCGTCCGACAGCCTCCTGCACGGCGGCGATCACATCGGGGTGGGAATGGCCGAGGATCATCGGTCCCCACGAACATACGAGGTCGACGTATTCGCGGCCGTCTGCATCGGTCAGGTATGGACCGATACCGGACACCATGAATCGGGGCGTACCGCCCACGGCGCGGAACGCGCGCACCGGGGAGTTCACGCCCCCGGGCGTGACGGCAGCCGCACGGTCGAAAAGAGTCTGCGAAACTGGGGCTTCGTACGGATAGCTCACACGAGCCATGGTGTCAGAGGCTGCGAAGATCCTGCGGACAGGTGTTTCAACGCACGTTTCGGCGTGCGGCCGCGGGGGAGGTCACTGTCACGATGATCGGGTTGCGCGGCGGGGGCCGCGCGTCCTAGAAAAGCAGTCGGGTGGAGATATGCATCGCGGTGGCGGACTGGGCGAGGGGACCGATGACCTCGGTCCTCGGCGTGCCCGGCGGGGGAAGCACCGACGCGAGGCGGAGGAAGCGGCCGAGGCCAGACAGGCCAAGGCACAGGGACCGTCCCCGGTACAGGGACAGACCCAGGGACAGGGAACGCCCGGAACACCGGGTTCGCAGGGACCCCAGGGACCCCAGGGTTCACAGGGATCCCCGCAGGGGTCTCCTCAGGGATCGCAGAATGAGCCTGAGCGGATCGAGCAGTCGGCCCGTATGGACGGTATGGACTTCATGGACCGTAAGGCGGACCGGCTCGGGGCAGGGAGCGGGAATGGTGGCCGGGTGGGGGTGACGTACAAATACTTCGGCGCGCCCGACGGCGCGACGGCGGCCCGGGTCCCGATCTCGATGCGCCCCGAGGAACTCGGCGGCGACGAGCTCGGCATGAACGGCATGTTCACCAAGATCAAGCCGGAGACGATGGCCGCGATGGTCCTCACCGGCATCGAGGGCGTCCCCCTGCACAAGGTGCCCCCACTGGAGCTGGTCGTCCTCCACCCCGACTACGCCGTGGTCAAGCTCCCGATGACCGTCGTCGACCCCCTCCGCGGCATCGGCGAGGAAGCGGTCGGCGCGGCCGCCTTCATCTGGTCGACAGTCCCGGACCGCGGCGGGCCGCGGGATGCGTTCAATGTCTACCAACTGCTGCACGAGTGGCAGGATTTCAGCCATCGGTTGCATGAGGCGGGGCATCAGCCGTATTGCCTGGTGTGGCCCTAGCCCCCGGGCGTTTCGGCGTGCGGGCGGGGTCTTCGGGCTTCGTCGGTGGGCTTATGTCGGCAGGTGGGGTTCGTCGTGGTGGGTGATCGTGATGTGGTGGTCGGGGCCGGGGGTTTCGAGGTGGTCGAGCACGGCTACGGCCAGGTCCTCGGCGCTGATCCAGGAGCGGCCGTCGGGGGCGGTGAGCAGGGTGTCGGTGCCGCGCCGGTAGTGGCCGGTTCGGGCGCCGGGTTCGAGCAGGGCCGGGGGGCTGAGGTAGACCCAGTCGGCGCCGGAGTGGGCCTGGCAGGTCCGTAGCTGAGCTGTTCCCGCGGCGGCGACGGTTCTCAACTCGACGGGCACGTACGCGGGGTTGTCGGCGATCAGCAGGTCGGGGTCGTCGGGGCTGCGCAAGGCGCCGGCGCCGCCCACCACGAGAACGCGTATCCCCAGCTCCGCGGCGATGTCCAGCGCCGTACGGGTGGCGCCGACCAGGAACTCCTGGTCGACCGGAAAGGTCCGCACGGCCAGCACGAGGGCGTCCGCGGGGCGGGCGCCGGTCGAGGCGGAGCCGGCGAGTGCCTCGCGTACGGCGCCGGCGTCGTTGGCGTCGACCGCGATCGGCGTCACGTTCGGGTCCTCGCTCGCGGGGCTCTCGGGCTTGCGGGACAGGGCGAGCACCCGGTGTCCGCGTGCGCTCGCCTCGGTGATCACCCGGCTGCCGACCATCCCGGTGGCGCCCAGCACGGCGATCGTCATGTTCTGGGTCATCGAATTCTCCGTCATCGAAACTCTCTTCAGGTTGGGGGGATTGAGTTGCGCGGCGAGCAGCGCGGCCAGGGCGAGGGCGAAGCCGAGCGTCTGCGGCAGGCTCAGTGACTCGCCCAGCGCGATGCCTATGACGGTCGCCACCAGCGGGGACAGCAGCACCAGCGGTGCGGACGCCCCGACCGGCAGGCGCCCGATCCCGCGGAACCACAGCGTGTACGCGATCAGCCCGCCCATGCTGCCGAGCCACAGGTAGCCGCAGACCGCTCCGGCGTCGATCCCCGACGGCGCTCCCTCGAACGCGAAGGTGAGCGGGAGCAACAGCATTCCGCCGACGGCCAGTTGCCAGCCGGCCAGGGTCAGTGGACCGACCCCCGCCGGACGGCCCCAGCGCTTGGTGAGGACGACCCCGCCGGCCATGGTGGCCGTATGTCCGAGCCCGGCGAGCACCCCGACGGTGTCCAGCCGGGCCGCCGGACCGAGTACGACGAGTCCGACGCCGACCACGCCGATGACAGCCCAGGCCAGTCGCCAGGCCGTCGGCCGGTCGTGGAGCACGGTGACGGCCAGGCCCGCGACCAGCAGCGGCTGGGCGGCGCCGAGGGTGGCGGCGACACCGCCGGGGAGCCGTTCGGCCGCCAGGAACAGCAGAGGCATCCCGCCGATGTTGAGCACGCCGAGGAGGGCCGCCTTCCACCACCAGTCCCCGCGCGGGAGCACCCGGGTGAGCGCCAGCGCGAGCAGCCCGGCGGGCAGGGCGCGCATCAGTCCGGCGAACATCGGATGCGCGGGCGGCAGCAGTTCCGTGGTCACTACGTACGTGGTGCCCCAGGACGCGGGGGCGAGGGCGGTGAGCGCGACGGTTGCCGCCTGCGAAGGGGTCGGGGTCCGCAGCCGGCCCGGTGACCGCTCGGTCGAGGGATGCATGTGATGCAGTCTCAGCACGGCTCGTCATGAATCCAAAGCATGGTTGCCATGCCAGCCATGAACGAGAACGATTGTCGCGTGGATCTCCAGCAGATGCGGTACGTCGTCGCCGTCGCCGAAACCCGCAACTTCACGCGCGCGGCGGAGCGTTGCCTCGTGGTGCAGTCGTCGCTCAGTCACCGGATAGCGAGTCTGGAACGGGAGCTCGGGGTCAAGCTGTTCGCCCGGTCCAGCCGCCGTACCGAGCTGACCAGTGCGGGAGCGGCGTTTCTCGTCGGCGCGCGCGAGTGCCTGGCCGCTGCCGACCGCGCGGCCGCCGACGCGGCCGCCGCGACGGGCGTGGTTCGCGGCCGGCTCGCCGTCGGCGTGATCGTGACCACGGCCGCCGTCGACGTACCCGAGTTGCTGCAGCGGTACCGCGCCCGGCACCCGGACGTCCGCGTCGCCCTGCGTTCCGGACGCAGTGACGATCTGGCGGCGGCGATCCGGAGCGGCGAGCTGGACATCGCCTTCCTCGGGCTGCCGGAGGGCGAACCGCCGCCCGGCGTGGAGACCCTCGCACTCGACCACGACGAGCATGTGCTGGTGGTGCCGGCCGGGCACCCGCTGGCGGGTGCTTCCCGGGTCACCCTGCGCGAGATCGCCGAGGAGACGTTCGTGGACTTCGTGGCCGGGACTCCCGCCCGGGCCCAGTCCGATCAGGCGTTCGCCGCCGCGGGCCTGGTCCGCGACGTCGCGTACGAGGCCGGTGTCGTCGAGCTGATCACCCGGCTGATCGCGCGCGGGCTCGGCGTCGCGCTGCTGCCGTCGGCGTTCATCCGCCCGCTGGCCGCCGCGGACCCCGGACTGGCACTCGTACCGGTGGCCGACGGGCCGCATCGCGTCGAGTACCTGGCGTGGAGCCGGTTCAACCCGAGCCCGGCCACCCGGGCGATGCTCGAAGTCCTCGGGGTCCGGCCGAGATAGAGCGACCCAGGGGCTCCGGCCCGGCGGAGGTCAGTTCTCGAACCGGTACCCCATCCCCGCCTCGGTGATGAGGTAACGGGGATGTGCCGGGTCCGACTCCAGTTTCCGGCGGAGTTGGGCCATGTAGACGCGCAGGTAGTTGGTCTTGGTGGTCCGGGAGGCGCCCCACACCTCGTGGAGGAGCTGTTTCTGCGTGATGAGGCGGCCCGGGTTGCAGACCAGGATCTCCAGGAGGTGCCACTCCGTGGGCGTCAGCCGCACGTCCCGCCCGCCGCGGGTGGCCTTCTTCGCGACCAGGTCGACCGTGAAGTCGGCCGTGGTGACGAGGGCGGTCTCCGGGGCGACCGGCATGGCCTCCGTACGGCGGACCGCGGCGCGCAGCCTGGCCAACAGCTCGTCCATGCTGAACGGCTTGGTGATGTAGTCGTCGGCGCCCGCGTCGAGCGCCTCGACCTTCTCGTCGGAGGCCCGGCGGGCGGACAGCACCAGGATGGGCACGCGGGTCCGGGCGCGCAGCGTCCTGATGACGTCCACGCCGTCCATGTCGGGCAGCCCGAGGTCCACGAGGACGACGTCGGGCTGCCGGAGTGCCGCGAGCCGCAGGCCCGTGGCACCGTCGGGCGCCGCGTCCACTCCGTACCGGCGAGCCCGCAGGTTGAGCACGAGGGCCCGTACGAGCTGGGGGTCGTCCTCGACGAGCAGCACCCGGGTCACGTGGGCATCACCCCTTCTTGGTCAGTTCCTTGAGGGCGACGTTGAGTTGAAGGACGTTCACGCGGGGCTCGCCGATGAAGCCGAGGGTGCGGCCGTCCGTGTAGTCCCTGACCAGCTTGTCCACCTGGGCGACGGACAGGCCGTTGCGCTCGGCGACCCGGTGGACCTGGAGGTCGGCGTACGCCGGGGAGATGTCGGGGTCCAGGCCGGAACCGGAGGAGGTGACGGCGTCCGCCGGCACGTCCGACGGGTTCACCGTGTAGCCCGCCGTCGAGTTGTCCTTGACGACCTTGGCCTTGACCTCCTTGACCCACTTGATGAGGTCGGCGTTGTCACCGGAGCGGTTCGTGGCGCCGGAAAGGATCAGCTTGTACTGGGTGTTGACCGAGTTCACACCCAGTCCGTTGGCGGGGCGCGGTTGGAAGTAGTCGAGGCCGTAGCCCTGTTGGCCGATCAGCGAGGAGCCGACGACCTTGCCGTCCGCCTTGATCTCCGAGCCGTTCGCCTTGTTGCTGAACAGTGCCTGGGCCACGCCTGTGACCGCCAGCGGATAGATCACGCCTGTGAGCACGGTCAACACGAGGAGCGCACGCAGGCCCGCGCCCAGCAACCGGGCCGTGTTCGTAAGGGAGTTGTTCATGACCTTCAACACGCTTTCGAGGAATTACAGCCCGGGGATCAGGGAGATGAGCAGGTCGATGATCTTGATGCCGATGAAGGGCGCGATCAGCCCGCCCAGGCCGTAGATCCCGAGGTTGCGCCGCAGCAGCCTGTCCGCGCTCACCGGCCGGTACTGCACGCCGCGCAGGGCGAGCGGCACCAGCGCGATGATGATCAGCGCGTTGAAGATGACGGCCGAGAGGATCGCGGAGTCCGGTGAGGACAGGCCCATGACGTTGAGCTTGTCCAGGCCCGGATAGACGGCCGCGAACAGCGCCGGGATGATCGCGAAGTACTTCGCGACGTCGTTGGCGATGGAGAACGTCGTCAACGCACCGCGCGTGATGAGGAGTTGCTTGCCGATCTCGACGATCTCGATGAGCTTGGTCGGGTTCGAGTCGAGGTCGACCATGTTGCCGGCCTCCTTGGCGGCCGACGTGCCCGTGTTCATCGCGACGCCGACATCCGCCTGCGCCAGCGCCGGCGCGTCGTTCGTACCGTCGCCGGTCATCGCGACCAGCTTGCCGCCCGCCTGCTCGCGCCTGATCAGGGCCATCTTGTCCTCGGGAGTCGCCTCCGCGAGGAAGTCGTCGACACCCGCCTCCTCGGCGATCGCCTTGGCGGTCAACGGGTTGTCGCCCGTGATCATGACGGTCTTGATGCCCATCCGGCGCAGCTCGTCGAACCGCTCGCGCATGCCCTCCTTGACGACGTCCTTGAGGTGGATGACGCCCAACACCCGTGCGCCGTCGGCGTCCTCGACGGCCACCAGCAAGGGCGTGCCGCCCGCCTCGGAGATCGCGTCGGTCAGCTCGGCCGCGTCCTCGGCGACCGCCCCGCCCTGCTCCTTCACCCACGCGACGACCGAACCGGCCGCGCCCTTGCGGATCTTGCGTCCGTCGACGTCCACCCCCGACATCCGGGTCTGCGCGGTGAACGCGATCCACTCGGCGCCGGTCAACTCGCCCTGGGTCCGCTCCCGCAGCCCGTACTTCTCCTTCGCCAGTACGACGACGGAGCGGCCCTCGGGTGTCTCGTCGGCCAGCGAGGAGAGCTGGGCGGCGTCGGCGACCTCGGCCTCGGCCGTGCCGCGCACCGGCACGAACTCGGATGCCTGGCGGTTGCCGAGCGTGATGGTGCCGGTCTTGTCCAGCAGCAGGGTCGAGACATCGCCCGCGGCCTCGACCGCCCTGCCGGACATGGCCAGTACGTTGCGCTGCACCAGCCGGTCCATGCCCGCGATACCGATCGCGGACAGCAGCGCGCCGATCGTCGTCGGGATCAGACAGACCAGCAGCGCCACCAGCACGACCATCGTGAGGTGTGTGCCCGCGTAGTTCGCGAAGGGCGGCAGCGTGGCCACCGCGAGCAGGAACACGATGGTCAGCGACGCCAGCAGGATGTTCAGCGCGATCTCGTTGGGCGTCTTCTGCCGGGACGCGCCCTCGACCAGGCTGATCATCCGGTCGATGAACGTCTCTCCGGGCTTCGTCGTGATCTTGACGACGACGCGGTCGGAGAGGACCTTCGTGCCGCCGGTGACGGCGCTGCGGTCGCCGCCGGACTCACGGATGACGGGCGCCGACTCGCCGGTGATCGCCGACTCGTCCACCGAGGCGACCCCCTCGACGACGTCACCGTCGCCGGGGATGATGTCGCCCGCCTCGCAGACGACCAGGTCGCCGATGGTCAGCTCGGTGCCGGGGACCTGTTCTTCCACCGAGCCGTTGAGCCGCCGGGCCACCGTGTCGGTCTTGGCCCTGCGCAAGGTGTCCGCCTGCGCCTTGCCGCGGCCCTCGGCGACTGCCTCAGCCAGGTTGGCGAAGAGCACGGTCAGCCACAGCCAGGCGCTGATCGCCCAGCCGAACCAGTCCCCCGGGTCCTTGAAGGAGAAGACCGTGGTCAGGACGGACCCCACCAACACCACGAACATCACAGGGGACTTGACCATCACCCGCGGGTCGAACTTGCGGAAGGCGTCCGGCAGCGACCTGAGCAGCTGCTTCGGGTCGAAGAGACCCGCGCCGACGCGCCCCTCGGGGGGCTTGTGCCCGGTCGGTGCATCCTGATGGGGCGCAAGGGTGGGAGTGGACGTGGACATGGAGTCCTCTGTCTTCGTTACGTCGGTGGTCATGACGCCAGCCCCTCGGCCAGCGGACCCAGCGCCAGCGCCGGGAAGTAGGTCAGACCGGTGATGATGAGGATCGCGCCCACCAACAGGCCGGTGAACAGCGGCTTTTCGGTGCGCAGGGTGCCGGCGGTCGCCGGGACCGGCTGCTGCTCGGCGAGCGAACCCGCCAGCGCGAGGACGAACACCATGGGCAGGAAGCGGCCCAGCAGCATCGCCAGCCCGATCGTGGTGTTGAACCACTGCGTGTCGGCGTTCAGACCCGCGAAGGCCGAGCCGTTGTTGTTGGCGCCGGACGTGTAGGCGTACAGGATCTCGGAGAATCCGTGCGCCCCGCTGTTGGTCATCGAGTGGCCCGGGGTGGGCAGGGCCATCGCCACGGCGGTGAAGACAAGTACCAGCGCCGGGGTGATGAGGATGTAGCAGGCCGCGAACTTGATCTCGCGGGTGCCGATCTTCTTGCCCAGGTACTCGGGGGTGCGGCCGACCATCAGACCGGCGATGAACACCGCGATGATCGCCATGATCAGCATGCCGTAGAGGCCGGAGCCGGTGCCGCCCGGCGCGATCTCGCCGAGCTGCATGCCCAGCATGGTGATGCCTCCGCCGAGCCCGGTGAAGGAGGAGTGGAAGGAGTCCACCGCGCCGGTCGAGGTGAGAGTGGTGGACACCGCGAAGATGGAGGAGGCGCCGACGCCGAAGCGGGTCTCCTTGCCCTCCATCGCACCGCCCGCGAGCTCGAACGCCGGTCCATGGTGCGCGAATTCGGTCCACATCATCAGCGCCGTGAAGCCGGCCCAGATGGTCACCATCGTGGCGAGGATCGCGTAGCCCTGCCTCAGCGAGCCGACCATGCGGCCGAAGGTGCGGGTCAGCGCGAACGGGATGACCAGCAGCAGGAAGATCTCGAAGAGGTTGGAGAAGGGGGTCGGGTTCTCGAAGGGGTGGGCGCTGTTGGCGTTGAAGTACCCGCCGCCGTTGGTGCCGACCTCCTTGATGGCCTCCGTCGAGGCGACCGCACCGCCGTTCCACTGCTGCGAGCCGCCCACGAACTGGCCGACCGAGTGGATCCCGGAGAAGTTCTGGATCGCGCCGCACGCGACGAGCACGATCGCGGCGACGACGGACAGGGGCAGCAGGATACGTACGACGCCACGCACCAAGTCGGACCAGAAGTTGCCGAGTTCACCGGTGCGGGACCGTGCGAAGCCGCGTACGAGGGCGACCGCCACCGCGATGCCGACGGCGGCGGAGACGAAGTTCTGCACGGCAAGGCCGGCGGTCTGCACGACGTGGCCCATGGCCTGCTCGCCGTAGTACGACTGCCAGTTGGTGTTGGTCACGAACGACGCGGCGGTGTTGAACGCCTGGTCCGGGTCGATGGACCTGAAGCCGAGCGAGCCGGGCAGCTGCCCCTGGACGCGCTGAAGGACGTACAGGAAGAGGACGCCCACGGCGGAGAAGGCGAGGACACCGCGCAGATAGGCGGGCCAGCGCATCTGGGTGTTCGGGTCGGCACCGATGCCCTTGTAGATCCACCTCTCGACGCGCAGGTGCCTGTCGGAGGAGTAGACCCTGGCCATGTGGTCGCCGAGGGGACGGTAGGCGAGCGCCAGTGCCGCTATGAGCGCGAGCAGCTGGAGGACGCCGGCGAGGACGGGGCTCATGTCGTGCTCAGAACCTCTCCGGGAAAACCAGGGCGAGGACGAGATAGCCCAACAGGGCGACGGCCACGACGAGCCCGACGATGTTTTCGGCGCTCACAGCTTCGTCACCCCCTTGGCGACGAGGGCCACCAGCGCGAACACCGCGATCGTGGTGACGACGAAGGCCAGGTCGGCCATCGCATGCTCCTAGATGAGGTTCGAATCGATGATGTGCCCATCGATCTGACGGTTAGAGCAAACCGCCGTTTCAGGCCGTCACCGGATTCGTTGACGGCCTTCATACGGCGCCCCACCCGCTCTTGACGGACCCCATACGCGGCCACCCCACCACCCCTCACCCGAGGATTGAGTACGTCCCCTGAGTACAAGGACGGTGCCCGCAACGGCGTACGGCGGCTTTGATCAAGGCCATGCAGACGACGACGCCCTCCCCGGCCCCCGCGCCCTCCCCCACCCCGCAGAAGCCGGAGCGGGTCTTCGGCCGGGGTCAGATCGTCGCCGTGGCCGTCGCTCTCGCCTTCGTCGTGCTGTTCGCTCTGGCGGCCAAGGGCTGTGAGTCGATCGAAGGCGGCCGGGTGCGCTCGACCGAGGAGTTCCGGGTCTACGTACGGGACACGACGCGCACCGGCGAGGAGGCGTACTACCAGCTGACGCCGACCCCCACGGGCGCGCCGTACGCCGAGAAGGAGGGCAGCTCGTCCTGCGTCGACGACTTCGGCTTCGACGACAACGGCGTCACCCGCGACCAGCCGATCTTCACCTGGGACCTGCGTTTCGCGAGCACCGGGGACTACCGCACCGCGGTGAAGGGACTCAAGGCCACCTGGAAGAAGCAGGGCCACAAGGTCAAGGACCTGCCGGCCCCGGCCCCGGGCGAGCCCGGTCACGGACTCCCCGGCATCACCACCACCCTCGACGACGGCATCGAGGTCACCGTCCACCCCGGCTACTACAGCGGCAAGCCCGAGCTCCGGGTGGAGGGCGCGTGCACGCGGTACGACGACACGTACGGCGACAGCTACGACTACATGTACGACGACAACGGCGACGGCACCGTCGACGAGTGGGAGAAGCCCGGCTACTGACACCGGCCGATGAGCCGCCGCGGCCGAACCCTGTCGCCGCCCCCGCCTCGCCGGACTTCCGGCCCCCGCCTCGCCGGTCTTAACGGAAGCTTGACGCGATCGGCCTCTCATCCGTGGGCCCACGGATAACTCTCTGCTTACGCTGGTCCAGCCGTCGCCCGATGGCCGAAACCGTTCGTATAGCCGTACGTCTGGAGAGCCCGTCGATGGCCACCACCGACCACGCCCGCACGAGTCGCCTGCGCGCGTGGATGCTGGAGGGCCTGGCGGACATCGGCAAGGCCGGCCGGCAGCAGCCCGCGCAGACCGAGCCCGAAGCCCGGCCCGGGCACACCCCGCCCGAGCACAAGGGCCAGCGCTGGTGGCGGGTCATGTGCCTGACCGGCGTCGACTACTTCTCCACCCTCGGCTACCAGCCCGGCATCGCCGCCCTGGCCGCCGGACTGCTGTCACCGGTGGCGACCATCGTGCTGGTGATAGTCACCCTCGCGGGCGCGCTGCCCGTGTACCGGCGGGTGGCCGAGGAGAGCCCGCGCGGCGAGGGCTCGATCGCGATGCTGGAGCGGCTGCTGACGTTCTGGAAGGGCAAGCTGTTCGTCCTCACCCTGCTCGGCTTCGCCGCCACCGACTTCCTGATCACCATCACCCTGTCGGCGGCGGACGCCTCCACCCACCTGGTGGAGAACCCGCACCTGACCAGCACCCTGCACGACAAGCAGATGGTGATCACCCTCGTCCTCGTGGCCCTGCTGGGCGCGGTGTTCCTCAAGGGCTTCCTGGAGGCGATCGGCGTCGCGGTCGTCCTGGTCGGCATCTACCTGGGCCTGAACGTCGTGGTCGTGGTGGTGGGGCTGTGGCACGTCATGACCCAGGGCCATGTGGTCACCGACTGGACCACCGGCCTCACCGCCGACCACGGCAACATCTTCGCGATGATCGGCGTCTCGCTCCTCGTCTTCCCCAAGCTGGCGCTGGGCCTGTCCGGCTTCGAGACCGGCGTGGCCGTCATGCCGCACGTCGAGGGCGACCCCGACGACACCGAGGAGAACCCGAAGGGCCGTATCCGGGGCACCAAGAAGCTGCTGACGACCGCCGCGCTGATCATGAGCGTGTTCCTGATCGCCACCAGCTTCATCACCACCCTGCTCATCCCGGAGAAGGAGTTCGAGTCGGGCGGCCAGGCCAACGGCCGCGCGCTGGCCTATCTGGCCCACCACTACCTCGGCGGCGCCTTCGGCACCGTCTACGACGTGTCGACGATCGCCATCCTCTGGTTCGCCGGGGCCTCCGCCATGGCCGGGCTCCTCAACCTGATGCCCCGCTACCTGCCCCGCTACGGCATGGCCCCGCACTGGGCCCGCGCCGTGCGCCCCATGGTGATCGTCTTCACCCTCGTCGCCTTCCTCGTCACCTGGATCTTCGACGCCGACGTCGACGCGCAGGGCGGCGCCTACGCCACCGGCGTCCTCGTCCTGATGTCCTCCGCGGCGATCGCGGTGACCATCGCCGCCCGCCGGGCCGCGCAGAAGGGCTGGACGATCGGCTTCGCGGTCGTCTCGGCGGTCCTCCTCTACGTCACCGTCGTCAACGTCATCGAGCGCCCCGACGGCGTGAAGATCGGCGCCTGCTTCATCGCCGGGATCATCCTCATCTCCCTGCTGTCGCGGCTTGCCCGCGCCTTCGAGCTGCGCGTGACCAGCGTGTCGCTGGACCCAATGGCGGAACGTTTCGTCCGCGATATCGCCAGCCGCCGCATCCGGTTCATCGCCAACGAGCCCGACAACCGTGACAAGGCCGAGTACCGCGACAAGATCGAGCAGATCCGCGCCGACAACGACGTCCCGGTCCAGGAGGACTTCGTCTTCGTCGAGGTGACCGTCCTCGACCCCTCCGAGTTCGAGGCGGGCCTGACGGTACGCGGCGAGGTGCTGCACGGCCGCTACCGCATCCTGACCCTGGAGTCCTCCTCCATCCCCAACGCGCTGGCCGCCCTCGTCCTGCACGTCCGCGACACCACCGGCTGCATCCCGCACATCTACTTCGAGTGGACCGAGGGCAACCCCTTCACCAACTTCCTCCGCTTCTTCCTCTTCGGCCAGGGCGAGGTCGCCCCCGTCACCCGCGAGGTGCTGCGCGAGGCCGAGCCCGACCGCACGCGACGGCCGCGGGTGCACGTCGGCTGAGCGGGAGCACCCTTCAGTCGCTGCCGACGCCCACCGTGAAGCCGATGACCGCGCCGCCCCCGTCCCGCCGGAAGGCGAACGGCGCCCCGCCGTGGGCCGTCGCCACCTCCCGGACGATGGACAGGCCGAGGCCCGAGCCGGGCAGGCTGCGGGCGTCGGCGGCGCGGTAGAAGCGGTCGAAGACCCTGATGAGGTCACCGTCGTCGATACCGGGACCGCGATCGAGCACCTCGACGCGGACGTTCCCGATGCCACCACCGGCAGTGGTGGTGCCCGTGACGGCGATCTCGACGGCCGCCTTGCCGCCGCGGTCGAACTTCACCGCGTTCTCCACGAGGTTCGACACCGCGCGCTGCAGCGCGGCGGGACGCCCGTCGACCGTCGTGGAGCCGCTCCTGCGGACGGTGATCTCACGGCCGCTGCGGCGGCGGGCGAGCAGCGCGACGTCCTCGGCGACCTCGGCGAGGTCGATACGCCGCATGGGTTCCGTGTCGGACTGCCCGGCCGCCAGCGCGACCAGCTCGTTGACGAGGTCGGTCAGCTCGCGGGACTCCTGGGCCAGGTCGGCGACCAGTTCCTCACGGGCGGCGGGCGGCAGTTCACCGATCCGGCGCAGCATCGAGATGTTCGTACGCAGCGAGGTCAGCGGCGTACGGAGTTCGTGTCCGGCGTCCTGGACCAGGCGCCGCTGGTCCTCCTCCGACTGGGCGAGCCGACCCAGCATCCGGTCGAAGGACCGGCCCAGCCGCGCCACCTCGTCGTATCCGGTCACCGGCACCTGGATGCCGAGCCGCCCGGTGCGCGCCACGTCCTCGGCGGCCCCGGCCAGCCGCACCAGGCGGCGGGTGATCCGGCGGGCCAGCCACCAGCCGGAGAGCCCGGCGGCGAGCACGACGGCGAGTTCCAGCAGCACGGTGCGCTGCTGTAGTTCGTTGAGCAGGTCCTCCGTGTCGCTGAACTCCTGCGCCACCTGCACCGCGCCCCGGCCGCCGCCCAGCGCGACCGTCGCCACCCGGTAGCGGCCGTCGCCGACCTGGACCTCCTTGTGCTCCACGAGCGTGCCCGCGGTGCGGGCGGCGGCGATCCCGCGGTCGTCCGCGCCGACGGGCAGGGCGGGGTTGCCGCGGTCGTCGACCGCCCCGCTCGCCGCGAGGACCTGCACGTTCGTACGGCTGGGTCTGATGAGGTCGTCGCGCGGCCCGTCGTGGTCCGGATCGGGGTCGGCCGACGCGAAGTCCTCGGGCACCAGCGCGCTTGCGCGCACCTGGTCGCGCAGGTCCTGCACCACCTCGGCGAAGACGGTCTGCTGGTCGACCCGGACGAGCCGGGCGGCGGCGTGGTAGCTCAGGAAGCCGACGAGAACGGTGACGGCGGCGGCCACGGCGGCGAACGACACGGTGAACGTCGTACGCAGCGAGGACAGCCGGCGCAGGGAGGGCGGTACCCGCAGCTGCGGGGGCACTCAGTCCTCCCTCAGGACATACCCCACACCCCGCACCGTGTGGATCAGCGCAGCGGCGCCCGGCTCGTCGAGCTTGCGCCGCAGGTAGCCCACGTAGACGGCCAGGTTCTTCGAGCCCGGGCCGAAGTCGTAGCCCCAGATACGGTCGTAGATCGTGGCGTGGTCG
Organism: Streptomyces sp. NPDC005485; assembly: GCF_040606085.1. NCBI lineage: Bacteria > Bacillati > Actinomycetota > Actinomycetes > Kitasatosporales > Streptomycetaceae > Streptomyces > Streptomyces sp. NPDC005485. Next base: position 83,261 of record NZ_JBEXDZ010000008.1, read on the forward strand.
AGGACGATGCCCGCGTTGCGCACGAGCAGTTCGAGCAGCTCGAACTCGGTGCGCGTCAGCTCCAGTTCGCGAGTCCCGCGCCAGGCCCGGCGCGCCTGCACATCCATCCGCAGCCCGGCGACGGACACCTGTCCGGGCGGCGCCTTCACCGCCTGTACGTCGGCGGGGGCGCCGCTCTCCGGGGAGGTGCGCCGCAGGAGGGCGCGCAGCCGCGCGAAGACCTCCTCGACGTCGAACGGTTTCACCACGTAGTCGTCGGCGCCCGCGTCCAGGCCCGCGATCCGGTCGGCCGTCTCCACGAGCGCGGTGAGCATCAGGATCGGCGTACGGTCGCCCTCGGCGCGCAGCACCCGGCAGACCTGGAGGCCGTCGATGCCGGGCATCATCACGTCGAGGACGAGCACGTCGGGCGGGGTGCGGTGGGCCTGGGCCAGCGCCTCCACGCCGTCGGCGACCGCGGTCACCTCGTAGCCCTCCAGCGTCAGCGCGCGTTCCAGCGCGTGCCGGATGGCGCGGTCGTCCTCGGCGAGCAGCAGATTCTGGGGCACGTCACCAGTCTGCCAAGACCGCGGCCCGCCACCACCCGATGCCCAGGCTCCCGGCACGCTTCTTACCGGCCTCTCACTGGGGGCTGCGCCCCCAGACCCCCGCTGTCGGCCTGAACGGCCTCGTCCTCAAACGCCGGACGGGCTAAGAATCAGCCTCTACACCTGCCGCAACGCCGCGAGCTGCTGCTCGAACGGTACGACCTGGAACGCGTCCACCGAGGTGATCGCGCCCTTGAGGGAGCGGGGCGCGATGGCGGCGGTGGTGTCGGTGTCAGGCACCGCGGCCGAGACCGAGGCCTCCGCACCGGCGCCCATGAACCGCGCCAGCTCCGCCCCGGCCCGCTCGATCCGCCCCTCAAGACCCTCGTCCCCCCAGTCCTCCGAGGCCGCGTACACGGCGGTCGGCAGGACCAGGGCCCGCAGGTAGGAGAAGAGCGGCCGAAGCGCGTGCTCGGTGACGAGCGAGTGCCGCGCGGTGCCGCCGGTCGCGCCGACGAGCACCGGCTTCCCGGTGAGGGAGTCCTTGTCGATCACGTCGAAGAAGGACTTGAAGAGCCCGCTGTAGGACCCCGAGAACACCGGGGTGACCGCGATCAGGCCGTCCGCCGCGGCGACGGCGTCGAGCGCGGCGGCCAGCCGGGCCGCCGGGAACCCGGTGACCATGTGGTTCGCGATGTCGGTGGCCAGGTCGCGCAGTTCGACGACCTGGACGTCGACGTCGGCATCCGGACCGGCGTGCCGGACGGTCGCCGCGGTCAGCCGGTCGGCCAGCAGCCGGGTCGACGACGGGACGCTCAGCCCCGCCGAGACGACGACGAGCTTCATGCGACGGTCACTTCCTGGGCGGCGGCCACACGGGCCGCGTGGGTCGGCGCGTCCGGCACATTCGCCGGCCGCCCCTTGGCGAACTCCTCGCGCAGGACCGGCACGACCTCCTCGCCGAGCAGGTCGAGCTGCTCCAGCACGGTCTTCAGCGGGAGCCCGGCGTGGTCCAGCAGGAACAGCTGGCGCTGGTAGTCACCGGCGTACTCCCGGAAGGACAGCGTCTTCTCGATCACTTCCTGCGGGGAGCCCACGGTCAGCGGGGTCTGCTCGGTGAACTCCTCCAGCGACGGCCCGTGCCCGTACACCGGCGCGTTGTCGAAGTACGGCCGGAACTCCCGTACGGCGTCCTGCGAGTTCTTGCGCATGAACACCTGCCCGCCGAGCCCGACGATCGCCTGCTCCGGGGTGCCGTGCCCGTAGTGGGCGTAGCGCTGCCGGTACAGCTCGACCATCTGCTTCGTGTGGTCGGCCGGCCAGAAGATGTTGTTGTGGAAGAAGCCGTCGCCGTAGTACGCGGCCTGTTCGGCGATCTCGGGCGAGCGGATCGACCCGTTCCACACGAACGGCGCGACCCCGTCCAGCGGACGCGGCGTCGAGGTGAAGGACTGCAGCGGCGTGCGGAACTTGCCCTCCCAGGTCACCACGTCCTCGTCCCACAGGCGGCGCAGGAGCGCGTAGTTCTCGACGGCGAGATGGATGCCGTCGCGGATGTCCTTGCCGAACCAGGGGTAGACCGGCCCGGTGTTGCCGCGCCCCATCATCACGTCGACCCGCCCGTCCGCGACGTGCTGGAGCATCGCGAAGTCCTCGGCGATCTTCACCGGGTCGTTGGTGGTGATGAGGGTGGTGGAGGTGGAGAGGATCAGCTTCTCGGTGCGGGCGGCGATGTAGCCGAGCATCGTGGTCGGCGACGACGGGACGAACGGCGGGTTGTGGTGCTCGCCGGTCGCGAACACGTCGAGTCCGACCTCCTCGGCCTTCTGCGCGATGGTGAGCATCGCCTTGATGCGCTCACCCTCGCTCGGCGTACGCCCGGTCGTCGGGTCGGGCGTGACGTCACCGACGGTGAAGATCCCGAACTGCATGGCTGCTCACCTTCCGCAAGGTTGTTGATTGTTCAACTATACCCACAGAACCGAGGGTCCGCGCCGCCTATTCCCGCTTCCACCGGGCGAGCGCCCGGACGTCCGATCCCACCCCGGACGTACGATCCGGTCATGGCCGCACCCCGTCGCGACACCCGCGGGATCGTCGACCCGTCCGCGCTGCTGACCCGCGTACGGTTCCGCCGCCACGAGCCCGCCGAACCGCTGCGCCGACACGTCGAGACGTACTGGTTCATCGACTGGGACCTGCCCGAGCCGTACGCCTCCCACATCGTTCCGCACCCCTCCGTCAACGTCAGCTTCCAGTGGGACGAGGACGAGGGGGCGCCCCACGGCGAGGTCACCGGCGTCGCCCTCGGCCTGTTCACCAGGAAGCTGACCGGGCGGGGCCGGGTGTGCGGGGCGAAGTTCTGGCCGGGCGGCTTCCGGCCGTACGTGCCCGGGGTACCGGTGTCCCGGTGGACGGGCCGCGTGCTGCCCGTCCAGGACGTGTTCGCGCCGACCCCCGAAGACATGGCCCACTCGGTCGTCAGCCCCGCCGACGACAAGGACCGGGTGGCCGCGCTCGACGCGTTCCTGCTCTCCCTCGCCCCGGCCCCCGACCCACAGGCCGACCTCGCCATGGGCCTCGTCGACCGCATCCGCGCCGACCGCACCGTGCGCCGCGTCGCCGACTTCGCCGACACGGAGGGCCTCTCGGTGCGGGCGGTGCAACGCCTCTTCGCGGCGTACGTGGGCGTCAGCCCGAAGTGGGTCATCCTGCGCTACCGCATCCACGAGGCCCTGGAACTCGCCGGCACCCGCCGCGACGTCGACTGGTCCACCCTGGCCGCCGACCTCGGCTACGCCGACCAGGCCCACCTGGTACGGGACTTCACTGCGACGGTGGGGGTCCCGCCGACGGCGTACGCGAGCGGCGCGGCGGTCTAGCCCGTCCGGCGTTCGAGGACGAGCGCGAGGCGCGACAACCCACTTCGAATAACAGCTTGACCTCCGGCCCATACTGCTGCACATTTATCTGCGTGACACAGATACTGCACGACACAAAGGAAACGGAGTCCGCCCGGCGCCGCTGGGCGATCCTCGGCGTGGTCCTCGCCGCCGACGTCCTCGACCTCCTCGACTCCACGATCACCAACATCGCCGCCCCCACCATCGCGGGCGACCTCGGCGGCGGCACCGGCCTCATCCAATGGCTCGGCGCCGCCTACGCCCTCGCCCTCGGCGTACTGCTCGTCCTCGGCGGGCGGCTCGGCGACAGGTACGGGCGCCGCCGCCTCTTCCTCGCCGGACTCGGCGGCTTCACCGCGGCCTCGGTCGCGTGCGGCCTCGCCGTGAACCCCGAGTCCCTCGTCGTCGCCCGCCTGCTCCAGGGCGCCTTCGGCGCGCTCGTCATCCCGCAGGGCTTCGGCATCCTCGGCGCCACCTGGCCGCGCGACCAGATGGGCAAGGCCTTCAGCCTCTTCGGGCCCGTGATGGGGCTCTCCGCCGTCGGCGGACCGATCCTCGCCGGGTTCCTCATCGACACCGACATCGCCGGACTCGGCTGGCGGTCGATGTTCCTCATCAACCTGGTCCTCGGCGGCGCGGCCCTCCTCGCCGCCGCCCGGCTCCTGCCCCGCGACACCGGCGACCGCACGGTCTCCGTCGACGGCCCCGGCTCCGCCCTCCTCGGCGCCGCCATGCTCGGCCTGCTCTCCGGCCTCATCGAGGGCTCGACCAACGGCTGGACCACGGCCCCGTTCCTGCTCATCGCCGCCGGGCTCGCCTCCTTCGCCGCCTTCTGGCACCGCCAGCGCACCGCCGCGAACCCGCTGATCCAGCCCTCCCTGCTGCGCAACCGCGGCTTCACCTCAGGACTCGCCCTCGGCGTCGTCTTCTTCGCCGCCGTCGCCGGACTCCTCTACGTCGTCTCGCTCTTCCAGCAGCAAGGCCTCGGCCGTTCCCCCGCGGGCGCCGCGCTCGGCCTGGTCCCGCTGTCCGTCGGCATCGTCGTCGCGTCCATCGCCTGCCACCAGCTGATCGGCAGGCTCGGCCGCCGGCTCGTCCTCGCCGGGCTCCTGATCACCCTCACCGGCACCGGCTACCTGCTCGCCCTCGTCGCCCACTCCGGCACGGACACCGGCACGTGGGCCCTCGTGCCGCCGCTGCTCATCGTCGGACTCGGCATGGGCACCTGCTTCGGCACGGTCTACGACGTCGCGATCGGCGACATCGACCCCAGCGAGGCGGGCAGCGCGGGCGGCTCGCTCGGCGCGGTGCAACAACTCGCCAACGCGATCGGCGCCGCCGCCGTCACCACCGTCTACTTCAAGACACTGCACACGCCCGAGGCGGGCGGCGGCGAGGCCCACGCCACGATCATGAGCCTCACCGTCGTCGCCGCCGTCACCCTCCTGTGCCTCCCCCTCGTACGGCTTCTGCCCCGCAAGGCACAGGACCAGCACCACTGAGCGCCCGGGCTGCACAGCGCACATGGCACTCAGGGCACTCAGGGCACGAGCACCAGACGCCCGCGCAGGCCGCCCTCCGCCAGCCGGGCGTGCGCCTTGGCCACCTCGTCCAGCGCGTACGTCTCGGCCACCCGCAGCGTCAGCACCCCCTCGTCGACCAGCGCCGCCAGCTCCGCCAGGCGCGCCCCGTCGGGGCTCACCTCCACGGCGTCCGTGCGCACACCCCGCACGGACGCCGGCTGCGCTCCCGGGATGACACCGGAGAAAGCGCCGCCGTCGCGCACCCACTCCAGCGCCGCCTCGCCGAGGATCGCCGCGTCGAGCACCGCGTCCACGCTGCCCGGCTCGACGGCGCCCGACACGACGTGGGCCGCGCCCAGCGACCGTACGAGCTCCTCGTCGTCCTCGCGGGCCAGAGCGGTCACGGATATCCCCCGGTGGGCGGCGAGTTGGACCGCGTAGCCGCCGACCGCGCCCGCCGCGCCGGTCACCAGCAGGTGCCGGCCCGGCTCCAGCGCCAGCAGGTCCAGGGCCTGGGAGGCGGTGAGGGCGTTCAGGGGCAGGGTGGCCGCGTGCACCGCGTCGGCCGAGGCGGGCGCCTTGGCCACCGCGTCCGTGTCCACGACCACGTAATCGGCGTGTGTGCCAAGGGACTTGGCGGTGCCGTACACCAGCGCCACCACCTCGTCACCGACGCTCCACCCGGTCGCCACGCCCACCGCGTCGACTGTCCCGGCCACGTCCCAGCCCAGTCCGAGCCGCTTGCCCGCGCCCCCGAAGACGCCCGAGCGCACACCCGCGTCCACCGGGTTGAGCGCGGCGGCGGCCACCTTGATCCTGACCTGCCGGGCGGCCGGCTCCGGCACCGCGACCTCGGTGATCTGCACTGCCTCGGGCCCGCCGAAGGACTCCACTGTCACAGCACGCATGTCAACTCTCCCCATTACAAGGTGGTTTGTGCAGGTTTCCCTCCCTGCTGCGACAACCTTAGGAAGAGCTACTATCTCTTGGTAAGTAGGCACCTGAAGGTGCGTAGGTCACCCAGAAGTGAGCCGGGACCCCTTCCCGGGCGAACCGATACCGAGAGGTGCACCATGGCGACGACGACAGCGGCCCAGCGGCGCGAGCAGGCACGCATCGAGTACGACGCGTTCATCAAGGGCTGCCCCACCAACCAGCTCCTCGACCGCATCAGCGACAAGTGGGTCAGCCTCGTCGTCAGCGCCCTCGCCGACGGGCCGATGCGCTACAGCGACCTCGGCCGCAAGATCGCCGGCGTCAGCCCCAAGATGCTGACGCAGACCCTGCGTTCACTCGAACGCGACGGCCTCGTCTCCCGCACCGTCACCCCGTCCGTGCCCGTCCGCGTCGACTACGAACTCACCTCGCTCGGCACCAGCCTGACCTGCCTGCTCAGCGCCGTGAAGGACTGGGCCGAGGGCCACATCGAGCAGGTCAACGAAGCCCGGGAGCGCTACGACTCCGACTCGGCCGCCGCCTGAACCCCGGGTTCGTCGAGTTCCCCGCCCCGCAACCGGGCGACCTGCGCCGCGCTGAAGTCGACCGTGCGGCGCATATGGCCGATGATCAGGGCGAGTTCGGTGTCGTCCACCTCGTCGAAGAGCGCGAACCAGCCACCGCCCAGCCGGTCCCACATCCGCCCGAACTCGGCGACCTTCTCCGGCACGGTCGCCACCAGCACCCGGCGCCGGTCGACGGCGTCCCGCTCCCGGACGACGTACCCCGCCTTCTCCAGCCGGTCCACAAGGCGCGTCGCCGACCCCGTCGTCAGCCCGGTCAGCTCCGCGATCCGGCCGGTCGTCACCGGCCCTTCCTCCAGCCCCAGCAGGTTCAGGCACTGCAGATCCGTCGGATGCAGCCTCAGATGGTCGGCGAGGGCCTGGTTGAACAAGGCATACGACGCCATGTAGCGACGCGACACCGTGGCCAGCTCGCCCAGAAGCCCCTCACGCGCTGTCGCGGCCATGCCCACGCCCTCTCGTCTTCGCCTTCGTCTTCGGTGCCCTGTTTCTCTGCGCCGTGCAGAAAGCGTACGACGCAGACGTACGAAGCCCACCGGCGCGGCACCACATCACGGACGCGGCCCTAGAACACGTACGAGTCCCCGGTGTCCAGCGCCAGGACCTGCTGCCGGTCGTTCACGTGGTTGCGGTCCACCGCACCGCCGCTCCACAGCGTGTCGATCCGCAGCGTCACCTCCGAGGGCACCTCCCGCAGCCGTACCCGCAGCCTGATCTCCTCCCCCAGCCCGTCCGCCGCCAGCGCCCCCGTCCGGCACACCACCGTCCGCACCCCCGACCGCGCGCACCCCTGCGGCAACTCCTGCCGGACCGCGAGCGGCCGCGACCAGCGCAGCCGCACCGTCGCGTCGGCCACGGCGCTCGGGCCGTGGTTCTGCGGCGTCAGCCGGAGATCGACCTGCCCGGCGTCCATGGAGACAGCCCCGTGATAGGCGAGATCGGCCTCGGGATCCAGGGCCGCGGCGGGCGAGACGGCCCCCACCGCCAGCACCACGCCCGCACCCACCGCGCCGAGAACTCCGCGCACACTCAGAATCCGCATGACGTCGTTTCCTTCACATAGATCGCCGGTTCATCTGATCTATCCCACCTCCGGCCGCTGCCAGGCGCCGTCCATCAGGTGACGGACGAACCCGCCCGCCCCGCATGCCACAGTGACCGCATGCTCATCGCCCGCTCCGCCGCGCTCTTCGTCGTCGCCGCGCTCTTCGAGATCGGCGGCGCCTGGCTGGTCTGGCAGGGCGTACGCGAACACCGCGGCTGGCTCTGGATCGGCGCCGGCGTCATGGCACTGGGCGTGTACGGCTTCGTCGCCACGCTCCAGCCGGACGGCGAGTTCGGCCGCATCCTCGCCGCGTACGGCGGGGTCTTCGTCGCCGGCTCGATCGCCTGGGGCATGGTCGCGGACGGCTACCGCCCCGACCGCTGGGACGTGACGGGCGCGCTGATCTGCCTCGCGGGCATGGCCGTGATCATGTACGCGCCTCGCGGCGGCAACTGACCGCCGAAGCCCCGGGCCACCCTCCGGCCGACCTTCCGCCCCCTCGCCCCCACCCCGGACCGTTCGACGCCGACCTGCGCGGCCCGCCTATCCTGGCCGGGATCCCCGTACGCCGTGTCCCGCGCGCCGTACACCCGCGATACCCGCACATATGCCCGAGGAGCAGCTCATGACCGCCCCCGCCGTGCCCGCAGGCCCCTCCCGCATCGCCGTCGTCACCGGCGCGAGCAGCGGAATCGGCGCGGCGACGGCCCGGCAGCTCGCCGCGGCCGGATACCGCGTCGTGCTGACCGCGCGCCGCAAGGACCGCATCGAGGCCCTCGCGGAGGAGATCAACGCGGCGGGCCACCAGGCGGCGGCATACACCCTCGACGTCACGGACCGCACGGCCGTCGACGAGTTCGCCTCCGCCTTCAAGACCATCGGCGTCCTGGTGAACAACGCGGGCGGCGCGCTCGGCGCCGACACGATCGCGACCGGCGACCCGGCGGACTGGCGCCAGATGTACGAGACGAACGTCATCGGCACCCTGAACATCACCCAGGCCCTGCTGCCCGCCCTCACCGCGAGCGGCGACGGCACGGTCGTCGTCCTGTCCTCCACCGCCGGCCACGGCACGTACGAGGGCGGCGGTGGCTACGTGGCCGCCAAGCACGCCGAGCACGTCCTCGCCGAGACGCTGCGCCTGGAGATCGTCGGCACTCCGGTGCGGGTCATCGAGGTCGCCCCCGGCATGGTCAGGACCGACGAGTTCGCGCTGACCCGCTTCGGCGGCGACACCGAGAAGGCGGCGAAGGTGTACGCGGGCGTCGCCGAGCCCCTCTCCGCCGACGACGTCGCCGACACCATCACCTGGGCCGTCACCCGCCCCAGCCACGTCAACATCGACCTCCTAGTCGTGCGCCCCCGCGCCCAGGCGTCGAACACGAAGGTCCACCGGGAGCTGTGATGTCCGAGGAGCCCACCGAGGCGACGCCGGGCGACCTCGCCCACGAGAAGCGCCGCCTGGCCCAGGAGAAGAAGAACGAACGCATCGTCTGGTACTACCTCGCGTACTTCCTCTTCGGCATCCACATCGTGGCGTTCGTGATGATCTACGCGGTGATGCACGCGAAGTGATCGGACCCGCTGAGCGGCGGTCACTCGCGACGCGCACGCCAGGTGGCGAACAGCGCGACGCCACTGGTGGTGACGGCGGCGAATGCTTCGGGACCGGCAAGGACGAAGAGGAACGCGGCCAGAGCCAGCAGCGCCAGCAGCGCGATCAGGTCCAGCACGCGATCGCGCAGGGCAGGCGGGCCGGACGGCGAAGCGGGCGCGTCCGGGCCGGAAGGGCGTGAAGTCGGGTTCTGGTTCTCGCTCATGGCACCAGCTCACCGCGACCGGGCCCCGCAGATCACGGTTAGCGAACAAGCTCGCCGCAGACGGATCAGCGCGGAACCACGCCGTACGCACGCATGATTCGGCCGTACACAGGCCTCGTACGGCGCTGTTCGGCAAGTACGGTGCTGTTCGGGAAAGTTCGGCGCCCTCCGCGCATTCCCCCCTACCCTGGATCCTCCACGCACGGCGTCGGGGGGACGCGCATGACTCAGGCGGACGCGTACAGAAGTGGCACGGCGTCGGACGACGAGGACTTCCCGCAGCAGTTGAGGCACTTCGCCGCGGATCTGCGCAAGCTCCGCATCGACCAGGGCAGCCCCACTCTCCGTCAGATCGCCAACCGCGCGGTCGCGGAGCGCCGGCTGTCGGCCACGGCGGTCAGCGAGGCCTTCAACGCCAAACGGCTCCCGCGCCAGGACTTCGTGATGGCACTCGTCCGCACCCTCCTCTCCTACGACCACGACGGCCGCAAGCAGGCGATCACCAGGGACGACCCACGGCTGAGCGACTGGCGCATACGCTGGCAGCGTCTCGAACACCTCCGCATCGAGCACCAGCGCGACGCGTCGGCCTCCGAGGCGCCTTCCCCGGACCCGGCCGAGGTCTACAGCCCGCTCTTTGGGTCGGCCTCGTTCAGCGAGAGGCCCGATCCCGGGGCGGAGAGCGCACAAACACAAGCGACCGGGCTGGCCGCCGCCATGCTGCTGAGTGCCCTGGAGCGCGGGGAGAGGATCTCCCTGCCCTCGCTCGCGGTCTACGCCGAGGAAATTCGTACGGTGGCCTTCAGCCCCGACGGAAGCCTGCTGGCAGTGGCCTGCCACGACGTGTCGCTGTGGGACCCGGTGACGCGCCGGCAGGTAGGCCCGCCACTCACCGGCCATCAAGGCTCCGTCTCGACCCTGGCGTTCTCGCCCAACGGCAGGCTGATCGCCACCACCGGTGCGGACGGGGCGATCTGGCTGTGGGACACGGAGACCCGACAGCGGCTCGGCGGACCCCTGACCGCCCACCAGCACACCGTGACCACCCTCGTCTTCTCTCCCGACGGAAGCCTGCTCGCCTCCAGTGACAGCGCGGAGACGGGGACGGTGTGGTACACCGACACCTGGAACGCGGCGGTGACGACTCCACGCACCTGCACGATGGCGTTCTCGCCCAACAGCGAGTTCCTGGCCATCGGAGCGCCGGACGGGGCCGTGCAACTGCGCCGCCTCTCCGCCGTGGAGGTCGAGGTGACCATACGGGCCGGTCGTACCTCCCTGCAGGCGTTGGCGTTCTCTCCGGACGGCCGACTGCTCGTCACCGCGGTCGACGACCACGCCCTGCGGATCTGGGACACCACGAGCTGGGATCTCGTCCGCGAGCGATTCATCGACGTGACCGCCCATTTCCAGGCACTGGCCTTCTCGCCGCCCGGACGCTTGTTCGCGACCAGCACCGGCGAGGGCACCGTGCAGCTGTGGGACAAGAACACACAACGGGCCCTCAGCCTCCCACTGACCAACGACAACCCCGCCACGACGATCGCCTTCTCACCGGACGGCCAACTGCTCGCCACGGGCGGCAATGACGGATCGGTACACCTCCTGATCGCCAACCCTCCGGCCCTCTCGGTCTCGCAGCCTGAGGGCTTCACCGTCGCGATCGACGTGATCTGAACCCGTACGCTCCCTCCGTGTGACCAGAGCGAACAGACACATACCCTTCGATCGGCTGCACAACTTCCGCGACCTGGGCGGATACACCACCGACGACGGCCGGGCGGTCCGCTGGGGCCGCCTGTTCCGCTCGGACGGCCTCGGCAAGCTGGCCGAGGGCACCGCGGACTGGGACGCCTTCCTCGGCCTCGGCATCCGCACCGTCATCGACCTCCGCTACCCCTGGGAGATCGAGGCGAAGGGCCGCGTCCCCGAGCACCCGTCCTTCACGTACCGCAACCTCAGCATCGAGCACCGCCCGTACGACCAGGCGGCGTTGACCCCGGACGTGGACCCCGGCCCCTACCTGGCGGCCCGCTTCGCGGAGGTGGCGGAGGACGGCACGAAGGAGATCCGCGAGGCGCTGAAGCTGATAGCCGAAGCGGGCGAGTCGGAGGCCCCCCTGGTCTTCCACTGCGCCTCCGGCAAGGACCGCACGGGCCTGCTGGCCGCGCTGGTCCTTTCGCTCCTCGGTGTCCCCGAGCAGACGATCATCGAGGACTTCACCCTCACGGAGCTGGCCACGGCCCGCCTGGTCGCCGACTGGCAGACGGCCCACCCGGGCAGTGAACCGACCTGGCCCGGCTACGGCAGGGCCCCCGCCGAGGTCATGGCCCTGTTCCTCGCGGACCTGCGAACCCGCTACGGCTCGGTCCAGAGGTATGTCACGGAGACCCTGGGCCTGGACGACTCACTGCCCCGGACCCTTCGCGCGAACCTCCTCGAACAGCCGTCCCCTGAGCCCGAGTTGACGTTCCGCAAGGCCGACGAGAACGACCTCGCCACCCTGGTCCGCCTCCGCGACGAAGCGGCCCGCTGGCAGCAGCGGACCGCCCCCGACATCGCCCAGTGGACGCCGGGCCAGCTGGACGAGACCCACTTCCGCACCCGCATCCAGGAGGGCGAGGTCTGGCTGACCCACCTGGGCACGACCGTCGTCGGCGCCTGGGAACTCTGGTGGAGCGACCCGGCCGCCTGGGGCACCCAACCCCCCACAGCCGCCTACATCCACCGCCTGATGACCGACCACACCACAGCCCCGCCGGGCACGGGCCGCCGCATGCTCACCGAAGCGGAACACCGCATCACCGCCTCCGACCGCACCCTCTCCCGCCTGGACTGCATCTCCACCAACCCGCACCTGCGCGCGTACTACGAGGGCGCGGGCTACAAGGTCGTAGGTGAACAGCCCATGAAGGACGGCCGTCAGGGCAGCCCGTACGCGGTGACGCTCCTGGAGAAGCGGCTCAAGTAACCCACACGGGTGAACCGGATAGATCACCCATACCCCACCCGAACTCGCGATCTAGGCTCGCGCCACAACATCAAAACGACGGCCCTCGGCCGGGATAGCCGTCCCGACCGAGGGCCTGACCATCAAGGAAGGCAGACTTCCCTGTGGCTGAACGCGAGCCTAGCGCGCACCAATTCACGCTGGACGATGCCCTCGGCGTCGACACGACGGGGTTCATGGACCTGAAAGACCCCAACTACGCCTACATGTTCGGCTTCTTGCAGGCCGACGGACACCTTGCTCAGCAGTCGAGGCAGCGAGGGCGTCTGACTGTCGAGATCCACGCGCGGGACATCGAGCTCTTCCGCGAGTTCCAGAAGCTGACGCCGTACAACAGCAGCATCAGAGAGCGCACCCGGTCCACGAACTTTGTCGAGACCGCCCATTCGGCAATCTGGACCCTCTGCTCTCTTGAAGCCAGGACCCTGCTCAACGGCCTCGGCTTGCCCTACGGCCGCAAGTCCAAAGAGATTGCCCCGCCACGCGGGCAGTTCGCACCCCGCGACTACCTCCGCGGCGTCATCGACGCCGACGGCTCGGTGGGCTACACGGGCCAGGGTTACCCGTTCATTTCTCTCACCACGCAGAGCACAGCCATCGGCGCCTACCTGTGCTTCTACGCCGGGAAGATCACTGGAGCCGAGCGCACCCTGAAGCGCAACGCCCGCGACGGCATCTACAACATCCTCTACACGAAGGAGAACGCCCAGGAGTTGGCAGCCCACCTCTACTACAAGGACTGCCTGTCTCTAAAGCGTAAGCAGACGTCGGCCGACTCCCTGGGCGCTTGGATCCGCCCGGCAGACATGAGGGTCGCTCCCGACCGCCGCCGCTGGAACGGCTGGGAGGACCGCGTACTGCTGAGGTTGAACAACGACACGGCGTCAGCCAAGGAAAGAACTCGGCCGAACCGAGAAGAGCTGCTACATCCGGCTCTGGCGCCTGCGGACCGGGCAGGTCCCGATGCCGACCGATCGATGACAAGCTGAGCGAGATCCCCGGCCCCCGCCGGGGATCTCGCCCGTCAACCCTTCACACAGATGAACTGCTTCAACTTCGCCACGACCTCAACGAGATCGCGCTGCTGCTCCATCACCTGGTCGATGTTCTTGTAGGCACCCGGAATCTCGTCGAGCACGCCGGAGTCCTTGCGGCACTCCACACCCCGCGTCTGCTCCTCCAGATCCCGCACCGAGAAATGACGCTTCGCGGCATTACGGCTCATACGCCGACCAGCCCCGTGCGAAGCCGAGTTGAAAGCCTTCTCATTGCCGAGACCCTTCACGATGTACGAGCTGGTGCCCATCGAGCCTGGGATGATGCCGAACTCTCCGGCCCTAGCACTGATTGCACCCTTGCGCGTGACCAGCAGGTCCATCCCTTCGTACCGCTCCTCCGAAACATAATTGTGGTGGCACGACACCTCGGACTCGAAGGCGGGCTTCGCCTTCTTGAACTCCCTGCGGATCACGTCCTTCAGAAGCGCCATCATGATCGAGCGGTTGTACTTGGCGTACTCCTGCGCCCAGTAGAGATCGTTTCGGTACGCCGCCATTTGCGGAGTGTCCGAGACGAACACCGCAAGGTCGCGATCAACCAGGCCCTGGTTGTGCGGGAGCTTCTGAGCAACGCCGATGTGGTGTTCGGCCAGCTCCTTACCGATGTTCCGGGAACCGGAGTGCAGCATCAGCCAGACCGAATTTGTCTGATCCAGACACAGTTCGATCATGTGGTTGCCTCCTCCGAGCGTTCCCATCTGCTTGGTGGCCCGCTCCTCACGGAACTTCACCGCCTCAGCAACCCCGTCGAACCGCCCCCAAAACCCATCCCACCCCGCCGTAGCCATCCCATGGAACCGCCCCGGCTCGACCGGGGATTCGTGCATCCCCCGCCCCACAGGAATCGCCTGCTCAATCTTCGACCGAAGTCGCGACAGATCCCCCGGCAGGTCATTCGCAGTCAGCGATGTCTTGACGGCGGACATCCCGCACCCGATGTCGACCCCCACCGCCGCCGGGCACACCGCGCCCTGCATGGCGATGACGGAGCCGACCGTGGCGCCCTTCCCGTAATGCACGTCCGGCATCACGGCGAGGCCCTTGATCCAGGGCAGGGTGGCGACGTTCTGGAGCTGGCGCAGGGCCACGTCCTCGACCGACGCGGGGTCGGCCCACATGCGGATGGGGACCTTCGCGCCCGGCACCTCTACGTATGACATTGCGTCCTCATTCCCCCGAAAAAACAACAGAAGTCTTAAATCGCAAAACCGGCGCCAAGATCGACGTTTGGGACAACGGACCGGCGTCCACGGCCGTGCGTGCGATACACATTGTCTCCAGGGGCCGCCCCCGTGCGGCAAGCGAATAACCAGCGGGCTTCGTTGTCGAAGCGACGCCCCGACCCCGTCGAGAGGAGCCTGACCGTGCAGCGGAAGGCGTATGTATCCGGCGTCGCCGCGCTCCTCGCGGTGGTGCTGGCCGGCTGCACCGGCGGTTCGGGGAGCGGGGAGCAACCGGACGACTCGAAGGCGGGCGGTTCCACCACGACGGCGCCCGCGGCGCAGCCGGGCAAGTACCGCACGCTTCCGGAGCCCTGCGGCGCGGTGAGCCACGACACGCTCGACACGCTGCTGCCCGGCATCGGGCAGATCGCCGACGAGGAGCAGCGCGAGAAGGAGTACGAGGGCGAGGCCACGCCCACGTACGACACGGACCGGCGGGTGGGCTGCCGCTGGAAGGTGGAGTCCACCTCCGCGACCGATCACCTCCTGGTGGACTTCGAGCGCGTGGTGTCGTACGACAACGCGGTCAGCGACGACAGCAAGGCCGAGGAGGTCTACGCGACCAAGGAGACGGCGGCGGACCTTCCCGAGCCCGCCGCGGGCTCCACCGGCTCAAGCGACTCGACCGACTCCACGGGCTCCCCTTCGGGATCCGCATCCGCGGACGGCGAGAGTGCCGACGCGGCCGCCCCCTCCGGCACCGCGAGCGCGAGTGAGACGCCTGCCGCCCTCCAGCCCCGCACCCTCGACGGTCTGGGCGACGAGGCGTTCCTGAACGACAAGCTCAGTGCGTCGGGTTCGACGGCTCAGCAGCGCACGGTGACTGTGGTGTTCCGCACGTCCAACGTGATCGTGACGATCGAGTACGACGAGCAGCCGACCGCTTCCGCCGAGGCTCCGGACAGCAAGGAACTGCAGGACAGGGCGGAGAATCTGGCGCAGAAGCTCGCGGAGACGTTCAACGGCTGAGGGGCCGGGCGGGGTGGTCGGCGGTCTCCCGCGAACCCTCCGATTCAGGACCGCACTCCTCTCTCACCGCGTACCGTGGCCCCTCGGACCCGACCGTCTCGCATGATCCACATGTGAGCGACCCCCGAGCGCCCTGAGTGCCATGAGTGAAGGAACCATGTACCGACCCGCACAGCGTGCCCAGCGAGTACAGCGATTCAACCGCCTCCTTGTCGGCGCGGCCGCCGTCCCGGCGCTGCTCCTCGTCGCCGGCTGCTCCTCGGACTCCGGTTCAGGGTCCGACTCCGGCGACCAGGGCAAGGCGTCCGCGAGTTCCGGTGCGTCGTCGTCCGCGAGCGGTTCGGCGAACGCCGTGAAGGCGGCGGCGTACGCGAAGCTGCCCGAGCCGTGTGCGGTGCTGTCGAAGAAGACTCTGGGCGAACTGGTCCCGAAGGGGGTCAAGTCCGCCAAGGAGGGCAAGTCGGGTGATACGGACGATCGCAGCAGCTGCTCCTGGAACAGCCTCGACAACAAGGGCGTGAAGGGTTCCCAGTTCCGCTGGCTGAACGTGTCGCTGCTGCGCTTCGACTCGGACGCCTCGCGCGGTGAGGGCGACAAGCTCGCGCAGACGTACTACGAGAAGCAGGTCAAGGACGCCCAGGCGGTGACCGGTGCGAAGGGCACCAGGTCGCAGCCGGTGGCCGGGACGGGCGACGAGGCGACGGCGGTGCGCTACGACCTGAAGAAGAAGGAAGGCACCTTCAAACAGCAGACGGTCGTGGCCCGCGTCGAGAACGTCGTCGTGACGCTGGACTACAACGGTGCCGGTCTCGCCGGTGACAAGGCGCCGAGCGCGGACGACCTGGCGAAGGCCGCGGAGAAGGCCGCCAAGGAGGCGGTCGCCGCGGTGGCCGCCGCGAACGGTGACGGCGGTGGCAGTGGCGGCCAGGCGAGCGCCTCGCCCTCCAAGAGCGCCGCTCCGTCGAAGTCGGCGTCCAAGTCGGCGTCCCCGTCGAAGTCGGCTTCGAAGTCGGCGTCCCCGTCGAAGTCCGCGACGAAGAAGAGCTGACGTCTGCGCCCCAACTCGCAGCTCAGCCAAGCCTTTTGCAGGAGCCCGGCCGCCGTGGTGGCCGGGCTCTCGCCGTACCGCCCGCCCGTGCGCCGCACACATGTGCCACTCTGTTGCGCGCAACAGCATGTAAGGGGAGGGGAGTACAGGTGGCCGGGCCACTTCAGCTGACACGGATGCACCGGATACTCATCGGCGTGGTCGTCTCCGGTGCGGTCGTGATCGCCGGTATCGGCTTCGCGGGGTCGTACGCGGCCGTCCGCGCGCTGGCCCTGAAGAAGGGTTTCGGGAACTTCTCGTACGTCTTCCCGATCGGCATCGACGCGGGTATCTGCGTCCTGCTCGCGCTCGATCTGCTCCTGACGTGGATCCGGATCCCGTTCCCGCTGCTGCGCCAGACGGCGTGGCTGCTGACGGCGGCGACGATCGCGTTCAACGGCGCGGCGGCCTGGCCGGACCCGCTGGGCGTGGGCATGCACGCGGTGATCCCGGTGCTGTTCGTCGTCTCGGTCGAGGCGGCGCGGCACGCGATCGGCCGCATAGCGGACATCACGGCCGACAAACACATGGAGGGCGTCCGGCTCACGCGCTGGCTGCTCTCCCCGATCCCGACGTTTCTCCTCTGGCGCCGGATGAAGCTGTGGGAGCTGCGTTCCTACGAGCAGGTCATCAAGCTGGAGCAGGACCGTCTCGTCTACCAGGCCCGCCTGCACTCCCGTTTCGGCCGCGCCTGGCGCCGCAAGGCCCCGGTGGAGTCCCTGATGCCGCTGCGGCTGGCCCGCTACGGCGTCCCCCTGGCGCAGACGGCGCCCTCGGGCCTGGCCGCGGCGGGCATCGAGCCCGCGCTGCTGCCTCCGGCTCCCGTCCCCGTACCGGAGCCGGAGCCGACTCCCGCGCCGGTGCCGCTCCAGGCCGCCCCCGCGCCGCAGGTGCAGCGTCAGCTGGCCTCTCCGGATCCGGAGCACGGGCGCACCGCCGAGGAGCCCACGCAGGAGGAGAACCCCTGGTTCCCGCCGCCCCGGCAGGACGTCGTCTACGAGGGCGGCTACGACCCTTCGTTCGAGGCTCCGCACGACCCGTCGTACTCGCCGGAGCAGGAGGCGTGGCAGTGGTACGACGAGCAGCACCAGGCCCCTGCGGGTGAGCCGTCCGCGGAGGAGACGGGCACGTTTCCGATCCCGACGGGCGCCGGTGAGCGCACCCGGCAGCTGGGTGAGGGCGGTGGGGCCCCGGCGGCTCCGGAGCCGGACGAGGAGGCCTACTACCAGGTCTTCAAGCAGTCGATAAACGGCAGCTATCCGACGCCGCGTGAGCTCATCGGCAATGTCGAGGCGGAGTTCGGCACCAGCCTTCCCGCGGAGGATGCGAAGCGGATGGTGAATCGCTTCTCCAGCCGTCACAACGCGGAGCTGGAAGAGGACCACATCGCGTAGTCGGCCCGGCTGACGACGGAAGGGGGCGCCCGGGGTTCCACCGGGGCGCCCGAACGGGTGTGGCGGGGGCGACGCGGCCCGCCGCATACACCACCCGGGCGGGGCGCCCGCCCGGTGGCT
>NZ_JBEXDZ010000009.1:0-100600 GCF_040606085.1 Streptomyces sp. NPDC005485
TTTTTTTTTTTTCGCCGCCCCGGGGCGCCCCCCGCCGGGGAGAGGCGGGACCCCGTAGTCGTACGCCGAGGCCGGGCACGCGGAAAACGAACTGCCCTGGCGCCGCTGCCGAGGCACAGTGGGCGCATGGCCGAAACGGAGCACCCAAGAGGGCAGCGGATCGGGCTCGACGCCCAGGGATACATCGAGCGCGAAGGGTCCCTCGGGCGGATCCCGCCCGCGTTCCGGCCCGTGGTCGCCGCGGCGCGCGATCAGGTGCTGGAGGTCTTCGGGGCGGGGATGACGGGCGCCTACCTCTACGGGTCGATTCCGCGCGGCACCGCGCGCGTGGGCCGCTCCGACCTCGATCTGCTGCTCGTCCTGCGCGAGGAGCCGACCGAGAGCGACCGCGCCGACGCCGTGCGGCTCGGTGAGGCGCTCGACAAGGAGTTCCCGGAGATCGACGGGGTCGGGACGCTCTTGTTCAGCCGTACGCGGCTGCTGAGCGACCTGGAGACGTACGACCTCGGCTGGTTCGTCGCCTGCCTCTGTACGCCCCTCCTCGGCGAGGATCTGGCCGAGTTCCTGCCCCGCTACCGCCCCGACTCCCTCCTCGCCCGCGAGACGAACGGCGACCTGGCGCTGTTCCTGCCGCGCTGGCGCGAGCGGATCGCCGCGGCGGACGACACGCCCGAGGCCCGCCGCCCGCTGGTGCGCTTCATGTCCCGCCATCTCGTCCGCACCGGCTTCACCCTCGTCATGCCCCGCTGGAACGGCTGGACGAGCGATCTGGGGGAGATGGCCGAGGCGTTCGGCACGTACTACCCGCAGCGGGCCGTACAGCTGCGCGAGGCGGCCGTCCTCGGCCACGAGCCGACCGGCGACCCGGCCGTGCTGCGCTCCTACGTCGACGACCTCGGCCCGTGGCTCGCCGAGGAGTACGCGCGCGTGCACGGCCTCAAAGCGCCGCGTCCGGAGCAAGCCGGCCAGACCGGGTCCTAGGGGGCTTCTGACGGATCAGCGCGACGTCGCGAAGATCCGTCAGAAGCCCCCTAGATCAGCCCGTGCTCGCGCAGGTATTCCAGCTGGGCGCGGACGGACAGCTCGGCCGCCGGCCACAGGGAGCGGTCCACGTCGGCGTACACGTGGGCGACGACCTCGGCCGGTGCGCGGTGGCCGTTCTCGACGGCCGTCTCGACCTGGGCGAGCCGGTGCGCGCGGTGGGCGAGGTAGAACTCGACGGCGCCCTGGGCGTCTTCGAGGACGGGACCGTGGCCGGGCAGCACCGTGTGGACGCCGTCGTCGACCGCGAGCGAGCGCAGCCGCCGCAGGGAGTCGAGATAGTCGCCCAGTCGGCCGTCCGGGTGGGCCACCATCGTCGTACCGCGCCCCAGGACGGTGTCACCCGTCAGAACTGCCTGATCGGCCGGGAGATGGAAGCACAGCGAGTCGGAGGTGTGGCCGGGCGTCGGCACGACACGCAGTTCGAGCCCACCCACCGTGATCACGTCCCCGGGAGTCAGCCCCTCGTCGCCGAGCCGCAGCGCCGGGTCGAGGGCCCGCACCTTGGTCCCCGTCAGCTCGGCGAACCGCGCGGCGCCCTCCGCGTGGTCGGGATGCCCGTGCGTCAGCAGGGTCAACGCGACCCGTTTGCCCGCCTTCTCGGCGGTGGCCATGACCTCGCGCAGGTGCGCGTCGTCCAGCGGACCCGGGTCGACCACGACCGCCAGTTCCGAGTCCGGCTCGGCGAGCACCCAGGTGTTCGTGCCGTCCAGGGTCATCGCGGACGCGTTCGGCGCCAGGACGTTGACGGCTCGCGGGGTGGCGGGGCCGGAGAGCACCCCGCCGCGTGGCTGACCGGGGAGGGCGGCTGCGTCCGTCATGCGTGGGGGCCTTCCGGGACGTCGGTCATGCGGGGGCCTCCGCCCTTCGGGATGTGCTTGGTGAACTCGGCGTGGCCGGGCCAGGAGAGGACCAGTTCGCCGTCCTCCAGCCGGGCCTGCGCCAGGACGGGGGTGAGGTCGCGGGCCGGCGCCGCGGCGAGGGCGTCGGCGGCGGTGGCGTACGGGAGGAGCTGGCGCAGGGTCGCGACGGTGGGCGGCATCATGAGCAGCTCGCCCTTGTCGTACCCCTCGGCCGCCTCGCACGGCTGGATCCACACCGTGCGGTCCGCCTCCGTGGAGGCGTTGCGGGTGCGCTGGCCCTCCGGGAGGACGGCCACGAAGAACCATGTGTCGTAGCGGCGGGGTTCGAACTCCGGGGTGATCCAGCGGGTCCAGGCGCCGAGCAGATCCGAGCGCAGCACGAGTCCCCTGCGGTCGAGGAACTCGGCGAAGGAGAAGTCGCGGGCGACCAGGGCCGCTCGGTCCGCCTCCCACTCCTCGCCCGTGGTGTCGCCGACCACGGTGTCCTCGCTGGGGCCGGCGAGCAGGACGCCCGCCTCCTCGTACGTCTCCCGTACGGCCGCGCAGACGATCGCCTGGGCGGAGGTCTCGTCGACGCCCAGCCGCTCGGCCCACCACGCGCGCGTGGGGCCCGCCCAGCGAATCCGGTGATCGTCGTCACGGGGGTCCACGCCGCCGCCCGGATACGCGTACGCGCCTCCGGCGAAGGCCATGGAGGCGCGTCTGCGCAGCATGTGCACGGCAGGTGTGCCGTCGCCGTCCCTGAGCAGCATGACGGTGGCCGCCCGCTTCGGGGTGACCGGGGTGAGGGTGCCTTCCGCCAGTGCGCGGATACGGTCCGGCCACTCCGGGGGGTACCACTGCCCATTCGCCATGGGCGGAGGCTATCCCGTAGTGCGCTGATGTTCGAGAGGCAACAATCGCCTGCTCCAGGGGCGTCCCGGACGGGACGGGGCACCCCCGCCGGGCCGGGGCCCCGCGAGCCGCGGTACGGCTGACGTACGGCTTACGCCTCCGTCAGCTCCACCTGGACCTCGACCTCGACCGGCGCGTCCAGCGGGAGCACGGCCACGCCGACCGCGCTGCGGGCGTGCACGCCCTTGTCGCCGAGAACCTCGCCCAACAGCTCGCTGGCGCCGTTCAGGACACCGGGCTGGCCGGTGAAGTCGGGGGCGGAAGCCACGAAGCCGACGACCTTCACGACCCGCGCGATGCGGTCCAGGTCGCCCGCGACGGACTTGACCGCGGCCAGCGCGTTCAGCGCGCAGGTGCGGGCCAGCTCCTTGGCCTCCTCGGCCGTGACCTCGGCACCGACCTTGCCGGTGACCGGAAGCTTGCCTTCCACCATCGGCAGCTGACCGGCGGTGTAGACGTACACGCCGGACTGCACGGCGGGCTGGTACGCGGCGAGCGGCGGAACGACGGCGGGCAGCGTCAGCCCGAGCTCGGCAAGCCTGTCCTCGACCGCGCTCATGCCTGCCGCTCCCTCTTCAGGTAGGCCACCAGCTGCTCGGGGTTGTTCGGCCCGGGCACGACCTGGACGAGCTCCCAGCCGTCCTCGCCCCAGGTGTCCAGGATCTGCTTCGTGGCATGGACGAGCAGCGGCACAGTCACGTATTCCCACTTGGTCATGCGGCCGACTGTATCCGCTGTCACCGGAGCCTCTCGCACACGTTGTCCACAGCCTCCCGCTTACTCCGCGCGCGGAGTGGTTAGGCTCGAAGACGTGAGCAGGCTCCAGGTCGTCAGCGGCAAGGGCGGTACCGGTAAGACCACGGTGGCCGCCGCCCTCGCGCTCGCCCTCGCGACCGAGGGGAAGCGCACTCTCCTGGTCGAGGTCGAGGGCAGACAGGGCATCGCGCAGCTCTTCGAGACAGAAGCGCTGCCCTACGAGGAGCGGAAGATCGCCGTCGCTCCGGGGGGCGGGGAGGTGTACGCACTGGCCATCGACCCCGAACTGGCCCTTTTGGACTACCTCCAGATGTTCTACAAGCTGGGCGGCGCGGGCCGGGCCCTGAAGAAGCTCGGCGCCATCGACTTCGCGACCACGATCGCGCCCGGGCTGCGGGACGTCCTCCTGACGGGCAAGGCCTGCGAGGCCGTCCGCAGAAAGGACAAGAGCGGCCGGTTCGCGTACGACTACGTGGTCATGGACGCCCCGCCGACCGGACGCATCACCCGCTTCCTGAACGTGAACGACGAGGTGGCGGGCCTCGCGAAGTTCGGCCCGATACACAACCAGGCACAGGCCGTGATGCGCGTCCTCAAGTCCCGCGAGACCTCGGTCCACTTGGTGACACTCCTTGAGGAGATGCCCGTCCAGGAGACCGCGGACGGTATCGCGGAGCTGCGTTCGGCGAACCTGCCGGTGGGCCGGATCATCGTGAACATGGTGCGGCCCGAGGTGCTGGACGCGGTCGCCGTGGAACACGTACGGGCACTGCCGCGCACCGCCCTCGCGCAGTCGCTGTCCGCCGCCGGCCTCGGCGGGGCGCGCCGCGGCGGGAACGCGGAGCGGCTGGTGGACCCGCTGCTGCGGCAGGCCGACGAGTACGCCGAGCGGTACACGCTGGAGCACGAACAGCGCGCCGTGCTGGCCGAGTTGGGTCTGCCACTGCACGAACTGCCGCTGTTCAGCGAGGGGATGGACCTCTCGTGCCTCTATGAGCTGGCCACCCACCTGCGGAAGCAAGGGATGTCATGAGTCTGGACCCCGCGCGCGTGCTCGACGTCGACCCGCTGATCGACGACCCGAAGACCCGCATCGTGGTGTGCTGCGGCTCGGGCGGCGTCGGCAAGACGACCACGGCGGCGGCTCTGGGGCTGCGAGCGGCCGAGCGCGGCCGCAAGGTGGTGGTCCTCACCATCGACCCGGCACGCCGGCTCGCCCAGTCGATGGGCATCGACTCGCTCGACAACGTCCCGCGCCGCGTGAAGGGCATCGACGAGTCCTCGGGCGGCGAGCTGTGCGCCATGATGCTCGACATGAAGCGCACCTTCGACGAGATCGTCGAGGCGCACGCGGACCGTGAGCGGGCCGCAACGATCCTCAACAACCCCTTCTACCAGTCGCTTTCGGCGGGCTTCGCGGGCACGCAGGAGTACATGGCGATGGAGAAGCTGGGGCAGCTGCGGGCGCGCGACGAGTGGGACCTGATCGTCGTCGACACACCGCCCTCGCGCTCGGCGCTGGACTTCCTGGACGCGCCGAAGCGGCTGGGCTCGTTCCTGGACGGGCGGCTGATCCGGCTGCTGACGGCTCCGGCGAAGCTCGGCGGGCGCGCCGGGATGAAGTTCCTGAACGTCGGGATGTCGATGATGACCGGCACCCTGGGCAAGCTGCTCGGCGGGCAACTCCTCAAGGACGTCCAGACGTTCGTGGCCGCCATGGACACCACGTTCGGCGGGTTCCGTACGCGCGCGGACGCCACGTACAAGCTGCTGCAGGCGCCCGGCACGGCCTTCCTGGTGGTGGCGGCCCCGGAGCGGGACGCGCTGCGCGAGGCCGCCTACTTCGTGGAACGACTGGCCGCCGAGGACATGCCGTTCGCGGGGCTGGTCCTCAACCGGGTGCACGGCAGCGGTGCCGCTCAGCTGTCGGCCGAGCGGGCGCTCGCCGCCGCGGAAAATCTTGAGGACGCCCGCATTGTGGATCAGGAGGGCGGGAAAGCTGGACTTCGTAACTCTCCCGACACGTACGGCAGTTCAGGATCAGAATCTCCCGCTGACCCGGCCGCCGCTTCCGACGCCGGCGTTTCCGACGAAGGCTCCCCCGTCTCCGACGGAACCGTGGAACACCTCACCGCAGGCCTTCTGAAGCTGCACGCCGAGCGCATGCGGCTGCTCTCCCGCGAGCAGCGCATGCGTGACCGCTTCACCGCGCTCCACCCGGAGGTGGAAGTGGCCGAAGTGGCCGCGCTGCCCGGCGATGTGCACGACCTCGCGGGGCTGCGGGACATCGGGGACCGGCTCGCGGCCAACCGGCCGGAGCTGCCCGAGGCGAGCGCCTGAGAGAAACCCCCGGGGACCTCCCGGAATCCTCCGGAGACCTTTCGGAGAGAACGCCCTCAGCCCACCGCCACGTAGTGCTCGTACACCTCTTCCTCGTCGAAGGGCAGGATCCCCGCCCCTCGCTCGTACTCCGTACGCGCTGTCTCAAGCAGCCGACGCCAGGAGGTGACGGTGGGCCGCCTGCGCAGCAATGCGCGGCGTTCCCGCTCCGTCATGCCACCCCACACGCCGAATTCGACGCGGTTGTCGAGCGCATCGGCGAGGCACTCCGTGCGCACCGGGCATCCGGTGCACACTGCCTTTGCCCTGTTCTGCGCTGCTCCTTGAACGAACAGCTCATCTGGATCGGTAGTGCGGCAGGCCGCCTGCGCACTCCAGTCGGTTACCCAGCCCATACCGGCGCCGTCCTCTCCCGAATCGAGGCTCCCCCACGGCGGCAGCGGCATATTCACCGCCGCCAGTTGAGGACGTTACGGAAGGTGGGCACAGCGCAACACCCCCTTCGGGCCCAATCTTGAATGGCCCGAACGGACTATGCGTAAGCGGCAGATCACCCGACGGAGTGACCTGAGGACATGCGTGAGTATCCCGACGAATCGGGACAGTTCAGTTGAGTCACAACGGACGCCTGGTGACACATGAGGCGGAGTCGGACACGCCCCCACTGAAAAAGTAGGAAGACTTCCGGAACGATTCGGGGTCGCCGGACGTATTGATACGTGGCCGCACTGCTGTGACAGTTGAGAGCAGCTTAGGCCAAGGCATATACGCGTGTCCGGCGAATGAGAACGTAGGCTGCCCTCATGCCAAAGAAGCGCTCGGGCGGTGGTCTGTCGCCAACGCAGCAGGCCGCCAAGTTCCTCGGTGTCAGTGTGCTCGCGGGAGCCGTGATGGCCGGGATCGCGCTGCCTGCGGCGGGTGCCCTGGGTCTCGCGGCCAAGGGATCGGTCAAGGGGTTCGACGAGATCCCCGACAACCTGAAGAGCCCGTCGCTGAGCCAGCGCACCACGATCCTGGACAACAACGGCGGCCAGATCGCCACGGTCTACTCACGCGACCGCACGATCATCGACCTCAAGGACATGTCGCCGTACATGCAGAAGGCGATCGTCGCGATCGAGGACTCGCGGTACTACGAACACGGCGCGGTGGACCTCAAGGGCATCCTGCGCGCGGTGAACCAGAACGCGCAGAACGGCGGAGTGGCCCAGGGCGCCTCCACGCTGACGCAGCAGCTCGTGAAGAACTACTTCGTCGAGGAGGCCGGCGACGACCCGACGAAGGTCGCCGAGGCCACCCAGCAGACCCTCGGGCGCAAGATCCGCGAGCTGAAGTACGCGATCCAGCTCGAGGAGAAGCTCGGCAAGAAGAAGATCCTCGAGAACTACCTGAACATCACGTTCTTCGGCGAGCAGGCGTACGGCGTCGAGGCCGCCGCCCACCGCTACTTCTCCAAGCCGGCCAAGAAGCTGAACCTCCAGGAGTCGGCGCTGCTCGCCGGCATCGTCCAGTCGCCCAGCCGGTACGACCCGGTCAACGACGAGGCGGAGGCCACCAAGCGCCGCAACACGGTGCTGCAGCGCATGGCCGAGGTGCACGACATCTCGCAGCAGGAGGCCGACGCGGCCAAGGAGAAGCCGCTCGGGCTGCACGTGAGCAAGCCGAAGAACGGCTGCATCACGGCGGTCAAGGGCGCCGGCTTCTTCTGTGACTACGTGCGCGAGGTGTTCCTGAGCGACCCGGTCTTCGGCAAGACCAAGGAGGCCCGGGCCAAGGTCTGGAACCAGGGCGGCCTGACCATCCGTACGACCCTCGACCCGCAGGCGCAGAGGTCGGCGCAGGCGTCGATCAAGGACCACGTCAACAAGAGCGACGACGTGGCGACCGCCGCCACCGTCGTCGAGCCCGGCACCGGCAAGATCCTCGCCATGGGCCAGTCCCGTCCGTACGGCTTCGGCAAGCACGAGACGCAGATCAACCTCTCCGTGAACAAGGACATGGGCGGCGGTGCCGGCTACCAGCCCGGTTCGACGTTCAAGCCGATCGTGGCCGCGGCCGCCATAGAGGGCGGCAAGTCCGCGACACAGCAGTACTCGTCGCCGTACCAGATGGAGTACCCGAGCCCGATCTCGGTCTGCGACGGCAAGAGCTGGGTGAACACCGAGGGCTCCGACCTCAGCAACGAGAACGAGTCGGAGCACGGCCCGTACGGCATGAAGGAAGCGACCGCGAAGTCGGTCAACACCTACTACGTGCAGTTGATCAGTGACATCGGCATCTGCCCGGTCACCGAGATGGCCGCGAAGCTGGGCGCGGACCGCGCGGACGGCCGCAAGATGGACCAGGCTCCGTCGATCGCGCTCGGCACCCAGGAGATGTCGCCGCTGACGATGGCGAACGCCTACGCGACCTTCGCCTCGCGCGGCATGTACTGCACGCCGATCGCCATCGATTCGATCAGCCAGAAGGTCGGCGGCGCGAAGAAGTCCCTCGAAGTCCCGAAGTCGACCTGCTCGCGGGCGATGTCGGAGACCACCGCCGACACGGTCAGCACGCTCCTGAAGGGCGTGGTCGAGGACGGTACGGGCCAGCAGGCGGGCCTCGGCAGCCGTCCGAGCGCCGGTAAGACCGGTACGACGGACTCCCGCTACGCGGCCTGGTTCGTCGGCTACACACCGAACATGGCGGGCGCGGTCTGGGTCGGCGACCCCACGCACAAGCGGCGGATGGTCGACATCACCATCGGCGGCGTCTACCGCCCCAAGGTCTACGGCGGAGAGGTCCCCGGACCGATCTGGCGCGACATGATGACCGGCGCCCTGGAGGGCAAGCCCGCTCTCGACTTCAACCTCGTCAACATCCCCGACCCCGAGAAGCACAAGGGCCGCGACGACGGCGACAACGGGGACCACAACGGAAATGGCAACGGGAACGGCGACAACGGGGGCCGGACCGACGGCGGAACGGACGGCGGCACCACCGACGGCGGCAACTTCCCCACTCCGGGCTTCTCGCTCCCTGACGGCTTCATTCAGGGGCAGTCGAACGGGGGGAACGGAAACAACGGGGGCAACGGGCCCTGATCGTCTCTGATCGTCTCTGATCGCGGATACGGCGGTGGGGGCGCCCCTTGCTTCAGGGGCGCCCCCACCGCCGTACTCACCGGTCCATCGGCTCCGCTGATCGCGAGGTGGGTCAGGCACCCGCGAGGAGCTGCTTGACCACCGCGGCGACCCGGCCGCCCTCGGCCAGACCGGCCACCTTCGGGTTCACGATCTTCATGACCTGACCCATGGCACGCGGCCCCTCGGCACCCGCCGACCTGGCCTCCTGGACGGCCTGGGCGACGATCTGCTGGAGCTCCTCGTCGGACAGCTGCTTGGGGAGGTACGCGGCGAGGAGCTCGCCCTCCGCCTTCTCACGCTCGGCCGACTCGGCGCGACCGCCCTGGGCGAACGCGTCGGCGGCCTCACGACGCTTCTTCGCCTCCTTGGTGATCACCTTCTGCACCTCGTCGTCGGAGAGCTCGCGCTTCGTCTTGCCCGCGACCTCCTCCTTGGTGATCGCGGTGAGGGTCAGCCGGAGCGTCGAGGAGCGGAGCTCGTCGCGCTCCTTGATGGCGGCGTTGAGGTCTTCCTGCAGCTTCGACTTGAGCGTGGTCATGGGTTGATTGTCGCAGGTGTGGCAAGGCGTCCGCCCGTTGATTTTCCCCGTCGGGCGGGAGGGGCCACCGCGGTTGTCCCCCCGCCGGGTGTGGGCGGCTACCGCGGTTGTCCACAGGCGGCGTCTGCTCTCGTCGCGGTCTGACACGATGGACGCATGCGCGCGCGATACGGAGTACCCCTGGGAATCGCGGCGGCTGGTGCCGCCGGTCTCCTCTACTCGGCGGGTTTCGAAGCCCGTTCCTTCCGGCTGCGACGGGTGACGGTTCCCGTCCTGCCCCCCGGGATGCGACCCCTGCGCGTCCTTCAGGTCTCCGACATCCACATGGTCAGCGGCCAGCGCAAGAAGCAGCACTGGCTGCGCTCGCTGGCCGGGCTGCGCCCCGACTTCGTCATCAACACCGGGGACAACCTCTCCGACCCGGAGGGCGTGCCGGAGGTACTGGACGCGCTGGGCCCGCTGATGGACTTCCCGGGGGCGTACGTCTTCGGTTCGAACGACTACTACGGCCCCAAACCCCGTAACCCCGCCCGGTACTTGTTCGAGAAGGCCCAGGGCCGCCACGGCCTGAACGGCAACGCCCCGGTCGTGAACGCCGTCCACAACCCCTGGGAGGACCTGCGCGACGGCTTCGACGCGGCGGGCTGGCTGAACCTGACGAACACCCGCGGGACGCTGAAGATCGAGGGCGCGGAGATCGAGCTGACCGGCCTCGACGACCCGCACATCAAACGCGACCGCTACGCGCGCGTGGCGGGCGGCCCGTCGAACGCGGCCGACTTCTCCCTCGGCGTGGTCCACGCCCCGTACCTGCGCGCACTGGACGCGTTCACCGCGGACGGCTACCCCCTGATCCTGGCGGGCCACACCCACGGCGGTCAGATCTGCCTCCCCTTCTACGGCGCCTTCGTCACCAACTGTGACCTGGACACGGACCGCGTGAAGGGCCTGTCCACGCACACGGCGGAGGACCAGACGTCGTACATGCACGTCTCGGCGGGCTGCGGAACCAACCGCTACACGCCGGTACGGTTCGCCTGCCCGCCGGAGGCTTCGCTGCTGACGCTGGTGGGGCGGAAGTAGAGGGAGTGGGAGGAGCGAGGGGAGCAGGGGGCGCGGGGGAAGTGGAGTAGGGGGTAACCCACCCGGACCGCCCGTATCGCCCGATTTGTCAGCCCCGCTTAGCGTGAGGGCATGACCGCCCCGATCCCCAAGGACATACCGGATCTGCCCGCGATCACGGGCGTACCGGCGCTGATCCCGTCCGCCGTCCCCGCGTCGGCGGTGGTGGCCCCCGTACGCCGTCCACTGGCAGCCGTCTTCCGCCTGCTGGTCGCGCTGGCCGCGACGGCAGGCGTGACGATCGACCTGATGCTCGGCAGCCCGGCCCGGGTCCTGAGCTACTTCACGATCCAGAGCAACATCCTCGTCGCCGTGGTCTTCACAGCGGCGGCGGCACGGGCATGGTCCGCCCGCCGCCCGCTGCCCCCACTGGTGACGGGCGGCACGCTGCTCTTCATCGTGACCACGGGCCTGGTCTACCACCTGATCCTGACGAACGCGTCGAGCCCGTTCTCAATGACGGGCGAGGTGGCCGCCCTCACGGGATGGCCGGCGCTCGCCAACCAGATCCTCCACACGGTGATCCCGATCGCGGCACTCCTGGACTGGCTGCTCCTGACCAGCCCACCCCCACTGGCCCTGCGCCACGCGCCGGTCTGGCTCCTCTACCCCCTCGCCTATCTCGCCTTCTCCCTAGCAAGGGGAGAACTGCTCCCTTCGGGCACCACGGCCCGCTATCTCTACCCCTTCCTGGACGTCGACCAGCACGGCTACAAGGGCATCCTGAGCAACGCCCTCCTCCTCGGCCTCGCCATCTACGCCCTGGCCCTCCTCCTCATCGCCCTCGACCACATCCGCCCCGACCCCATCCGCCGCCGCGCCAAAACCGGATTTCGTCTCCGGCCACCGGTGGGCTAAAGTAAACGACGTCGCCGCGACAAGCGGCGACAATCGGGGTGTAGCGCAGCTTGGCAGCGCGCTTCGTTCGGGACGAAGAGGTCGTGGGTTCAAATCCCGCCACCCCGACAGCTAAATCGCAGGTCAGGCCCGGTGCTGATGTTTCAGCACCGGGCCTGCCTCGTTCTCCAGGGGCTCTCTGGAGAAGATCTTGGAATCTGTCTCCAGATCGGTGCCCGCCAGCGAGCTTTCAGCAACGCGGCAGGATTCCCCGGTCTGCGGTCTTGCAGGGCCTGATTCGGGACAACGTGCTGACCCGCATGTCTGCCAGGAGTCACGGCTCGGTGATCTCCCAGGGCCTCAATGCAAGGCAGGAATCGTCCAGGTCCGACAGCGCACCGCCACCGCGCTGTCGGACCATCGAAAGTTCAAGCGAGTCATCCGTTTTGAGGGCCGGCACGCACACTGGTGCGCGAGCGGCTGAGGATTTCGGGGGGTGAGCCTCCAGCATGTCCTCGCCGCGTCACCTTGGGCGGGTGTCAGTTCTGGTCGGACGCGTCGCCGTAGACGTTGCCGGGGCTGACCACCTGGGTGATGGCCCGGCCGAGGAGGGTGCTGGGATTCTCGCCGTTCGAGGGGATGTCGGTGTTGAGCAGGATCACCATCGTCGCCTTCTTGGCGGGCAGGTAGACCGTCAGGCTCTGGTAGCCGGGCAGGGAGCCCGCGTGGCCGATCCACCCGTGGTTGATGTCGATGCCCAGCCCGTAGGCGTCACCCGGCGCGCCGGTGGGATGCGCGTCGAGGCGCTCCGCCTGGGTCTGCGGGGTCAGCAGTCCGCCTGTCGCGACGTTCTTCGCCCAGGAGCGCATGTCGTCGAGGTCCGAGATCATCGCGCCGGCTGCCCAGCCCCAGCTGGGGTTGAAGTGCGTGGCGTCCGCCACCGTGCCGTCCGGCGTCTGGTCGGTGTAGCCGTGGGCGCGCGGCCGCGGGAACTCCGCCGCCTTCGGCAGGAAGGTGTGGTCCAGGCCGCTCGGCCGCGTGATCAGGTTCCGGATCACGTTCCTCAAGGGACGGTGGGTGACCTTCTCGACGACCAGGCCGAGCAGCACGGTGTTGGTGTTGGAGTAGTCGAACTGCGTGCCGGGGGGGAACTGGTTGGGGTGCTTGAAGGCGATGCTGAGCAGCTCACTCGGCGACCACTGGCGATGCGGCTCGGTCGCCAGCAGGTGCTGGAAGGTCTCGTCCTTGGTGTAGGCGAACAGGCCGCTGCGCATGTCCGCGAGCTGACGCAGCGTGATGTGCTCGCCGTCGGGCACTCCGTCGACGTACTCGGAGATCGGGTCGTCCAGGCCGACTTTGCCGCGGTCGACGAGCTGGAGCAGCGCGGTGACGGTGAAGGTCTTGGTCTCGCTGCCGATCCGCATGTTCAGGCCGGTTCGCATCGGAGCGCAGTCTTTCGTGTTCCTGACGCCGAAAGCCCGCACGTAGCGCGGCTGTCCGGGCTTCCAGACGCCCACGATCACTCCAGGGACACCGGCGTCGGCGGCCGTCTTCCGGATCACCCGGTCCAGTTTCGCCGCGGTTGTTTTCCAGGGCTGTGGCGCGGCGGCCGATTCCCTGGGAACCGGTACGGCCGCTGCGGCGACCGGGGGCAGGGAGGCCGCCGCGCAGGCAGAGACGACCATCGCGATGCTGAGCAGGGCAGTTCGGCCCGTCCGAATGAACATATGTCATAGGTAAATCCGTCCGGGCCTTTGCCCGCAGCACCACGCCGCCCCCCAGCGCACATTCATCCGAACGCCTCGGGCTCACTCCGCAAAGAGCTCTCTCAGACCCCTGGCTGATGTACGTCGGACGGCTCTGCACCTTTGACAAAGGGCCTGAGTAGATCTCGGTCAGCAGATCAGCGTGATTGCTGCGTGTTGGCCCTGAGGAGGGCGGCTCCGAGCGGGGTGAGGGTGTGCAGCACGAATTGGGCGTGGCGGTGGGTGACGATCAGCCCGGCGTCTCGAAGCGCCGTGGCGTGTTGACTGGCCGATGATGCGGAGACACCCACCGCACGCGCGAGTTCACCGGTGGTGGCCCCCGCTGTGACGGCCCGCAGGACGGCGGCCCGGGTACGGCCGAGGAGGATGGCCAAGGGTGCGCCGGATCCGGAGATCTCCGGCAGAACGGAGTGGTGCGGCTCGTGGTTGAGCGCGTAGAGGAGGACGGGTTCCAGCGTGTTGTCCCCAAAGGTCACCGGGTTGCCCCAACAGAAGTAGGAGGGCACCAGCCGGAGTCCCCGCCCGTCGAGGTGCAGGTCACGCTCCTCCGGATAGACGGTGTGCAGCGTTGGGCGCCGCCACTGGAGAGTGGGACCGAGACTGCGGAGGATCCCTTCGGTGCCGTGCTCGATCACGGCACGGGCGCGCGCATGCCGTTCGCCTTCGATGCGGGCTTGGATACGGTCACCGTACGGGGCGATGACCGCGTTGTAGTAGGTGCGCAGTGCCCAGACCAGCTCCCTGCGCCCTTCCGGCTCGGCCAGCCGGGGCGCCCACGCGGGGGCACCGCTGGTGCGGTCGAGAATGCTCAGTTCCTGCAGGACCCGTCGCCGCGGGGAGCCGAGCACAGCGTCCAGACCTGCGTCGAGCCCCTCGCTCCCCTCAGGCGGGGTAAGAAAGTCCGGGAAGTAGACGGCCCGTGGGACGAGCGGAAGGAGAGTGCGCAGGACGCGACCGAGCTCGATGCCGTGCAGTCGGGTGCGGGCACTGCGGTACCAGTCGGCGTAGGCCCAGCGCCCCTGACGGGACTGGAAACGGTGCAGGCTGAAGCAGATCTCCCACAGCGGGTCGGGGGCGGCCGAAATGCAGGTGCGTCCCAGGTCGGCATCGGTGAAGTGGATCCGGAGCATCGGCTTCCCCCTTGTGGCCTGGGCTTTTGAGGCTCGGCTGAAAGCCCTGGCTGGTCATGCTCGCGGCAGGGATGATCGGTTTCAACGCGGCGCGAGGGGCACAGCTCCGGCGCTCGGGCAGCATACAAATCGGGGGATCTTGATGCCTGCACCCATGCGTCGTCACGGGCCTGCGACAGCACCAGGACCGGTGACGGGGCCGGCCTGCGCGAATCTCCCACAGTGGCTCAGCGGTCGAAACGACGCCCGGGCTTCACGGTAGGCCAGAGCCGGATCGGCCCTGCCCACGCACCGGCAACGGCAGGGGTCAGGGGCAGGGGAGACACCTTCATGGGAGGAGCTCGCGTGGGCAAAAGTGTCGCAACACCTCGGAGCAGCAAGGGGAGAACACTGACGAAGATCGCCGCGGCCGTCTCGACCGCCGCACTTGTGACGACCGGCCTGGCCGTCACGGCATCGGCCGCCGCAGCCGCCTCGTACCCGACATGCAACGCAATGAAGTCCGTCGTCGTCACCGGGTCGCGCTTCACCTACCAGCCCTACTACTCAGGCACCGGTTCACGTAACTGCGTGATGGGCTACGGGGCCCAGTCGAATGGCGTGTACGCGCTCCAGGGGGCCATCGACACCTGCTACCAGGACATCTCACGGGACGGGATCTACGGCACCCAGACCCGTACCGCGGTACGGAACGTGCAGAGCGCCGAGGAGGTGGGAGTGGACGGCGAGTACGGCCCGATCACCCGCGAGGCCATGAAGTGGCCCCTCTTCGAAGGGGGCAACGGCTCAGTTCTGGGCTGCACGAGACCGGGGACCTGAGCCCTCGTCCGTGGCATCCCAACTGACCCTGGTGGACCGAGTTCTGCTCTCGCATACCGCCTTCCATCCGGTCAGAGACCGTACAAGAACGGGGAAAAGCATGAGTTCGATGAAATGGGCCGGCCTGGTGGCCTCCGGACTGCTGTTGACCGCGGCGGTGCCGACGGCGCGGGCGAGCGAGCCCGCGTGGGTCCCCACCGCGTCCTACAGCAGCGATCTGACTGCCGCCGCGTCAGCGCCCTGGCATCACGACCGATACTGGGGCGAGTCAAAGGGGACGGGCTCGACCACCGGAGCTTCGGGCTGGGTCAAGGACAAGAACGACGACGGCTACTGCGTGCGCGTGAAGATCGAGTGGAAGAAGTCCAACGGTCAGATCTACGACACGGACTGGTCGCCGAAGGCGTGCCCGATGGGGGACACCGACGAGTTCTCGATGAAGCCGGGGGACAACGGCGACTACTGGACCGCCAGCAATCTCAACGTGACCACCTATCGGCCCGGTTACTGACCGGAACGAGACAGACCGATCGCAGGCGGGGAGCTCGGAGCTCCAAGTCCCGCTCCCCCGACAGAGAAACACCTGGCAGGGGTCTGATCCGGAATCCGGATCAGACCCTTTCCGCGCCTCCGATGACCGCAACGTGTCGCGACCCCGTCTCGGGGTCGTGGTGGTCGAAGAACGCGCGATGCGCGATGCCCCACCGCTGACACCCCCTGACACCCCTCGGCGCCCGCTGTCAGCGTGCCGGCCGAAGGCTGTCAGGAGGGCCCGGCATCGTCCCCGCGGGCCGTGGACGAGCGAGTCCACCGGCACCGAGCGGCCCTCTTCGAGACGCCCCCGGTAAAGGGCCGTCCGGCGCCGGACGGCGCCAGGCGGCACCAGGCGGCACCAGGCGGCACTGGTCGGCTTCTCGGTGGTGCGGTGAGTGTGCGGTGGGGTGTCTACTTCGGGGCGACGAGCATGCGTTCGGCGCCGAACGTGGCGCCCGTGTGCGCGTACATGCTGGTCTCGCCGTCGGACCAGCGCACGACGAGGTCGTCGGGCCAGCCGTTGGAGTCGTAGCTGCCCGCCGTCATCACCGCGTCGTGGGACCAGATGCTGTCGGCCGGGGCCATCTTGACCTCCTTGCCGAGGCCGCCGGGGCCGGTCTCCTGGAACTGGGAGACCTCTCCGTCGGACCAGCGCACCAGGGTCTCCCAGTTCTTGCCGCCGGTGAAGTCGCCCGCCGTCACCAGGGTGGCGTGCTTCCAGGTGTCGTTCGCCTTCAGCAGCTGGTGTTCGGTGCCGAAGCCCCTGTCGCCGACGGCGGTGTAGTCGGAGACCTCGCCGTCGCTCCAGCGCACCAGCAGGTCGGTGACGTTGTTCGCGGTCCCGAAGTTGCCCGCGGTGATCTGGTCGGCGTGGCTCCAGACGGAACCGGCGTCGGCCAGCTTGATGCCGCCGCTCACGCCCTTGGTGCCGACGTCGGGCAGGATCCTGACCTCGCCGGAGTCGAACACCACCAGCAGGTCCGAGCCGTTGCCGCCGGAGAAGTCCCCGCCGGTGAGGGACTTGACGCCCTTCCAGGTGGCGCCGGGCGCCGCCAGCCGGCGCTCGCCGGTGAAGCCGCCGTTGCCGTCGCCGGTGTACAGGGTGACCTCGCCGTCGGTCCAGACCACGATCAGGTCGCCCTTGCCGTCACCGGTGTACTCGCCCGAGGCCAGCAGCCTGGCGTGGGACCAGGTCTCGCCGCCGCCCATGGAGTACGGCAGCGGTGGCTGGTCGTAGGTGGTGCCGTGCGTCAGGTGCTCGTTGTTCTTCGCCTCGTCGTACAGGCGGAAGAACCAGTCGCCGTGCACGGGGCTGTAGGTGAGCCAGTCCACGTTCTCGTCGTTGCCGCCGCCGTTGTAGCCGCCGACGTTTCCGATGATGTCGCCGGTGCCCTTCGCCCAGTCCACCCGGGAGAACCAGGGGCCGCCGGAGACACCGCCCCACATGCCGCGGCACTTGGCCTGGATCTGGTAGAAGCCCGGCAGCGCCTCCGTCTGCGTCGGGCACCGTACGCCGTGGTCCTCGGGGTTGTGGCTGGAGGGGTAGCCGACCATCGTGACCTTGTTCAGGTAGGCCGGTGTGCGCAGCAGCTTGTTGGCACCCACCACGTCCTGCGCCTGCTTGCCGCTGCCGGACGCTTCGAGCCGGCCGAAGGCGAAGTCCAGGTCGGAGATCGGCTTCTTGGTGTTGTGCACGTACCGGTTGTCGGTGAACCAGGTGGAGATCCGGTAGAAGCCGAACGGCTGCTTGTCGAGGGTGTACTCGGCGGCGTACATCGGAACGAATACGGCCATGCCTCCGGCGCAGTGCCCGGCGGTCAGGATCAGGTTGTGCCCGGGGCTCTCCACCACACTGGCGGAGCACTTGTGTGCGTGCATCCGGTCGGTGGTCGGGTCCGTGGTGTAGGTGAAGATCGTCCCGACGGACTTCAGTCCGAGGAAGTGCTCCGCGGTCGGCATGTCGGCCGCCGCCGCGGAACCGGGTGAATCCGCCCGCCGCTGCCCGGACTTGGCGCTCGGGTTCGCCTTCTGCGCGGGCAGTGCCGGGTCGGTTGCCGAGTCCATGCGTTCGGGTGTCCAGAAGCGGAGGGCGTCCGCGTCCGACCAGGCGCCGTCGGCGTCGGCGTCGCCGGTCGCTGTCCCGGTGGGTCCGGAGGACGGCTCGCCGGACGGCGCCGTCACCGAGGACGGATGGGGCGTCGGTGACGGTGTGACGTCCTGGGGCTGGGCTTGGGGCTGGGCCTGGGCGAGACTCACCCCTCCTGTCAGGAAGAGGGCGGTTCCGGCCGCGAGGGCCACAAGGCGCGATATTCGTCTGTGAGAGGTAGGCAAGGAACGCTTTCTGGTCAGGGGACAACCGCCTCCGGACCGGAAGCGGCCGGAGGGGAACCGAGGAACACGGGGGCAGGCAAAGGAAGTTGAGGGCGGGCTGCGGCTGCCGGGTCGGCCGTCTACTCGGAGGCAGCGGTCTTCCGGGAGCGGCGGCGCACCGCGATCACGCCGCCGACGGCGAGGGCCACTCCCGCGGCCGCGACGGCACCGGTGACCACCCGGGACGGGCCGTGCGCGGCGGGCTCGCCGGCGACCGCCACGTGCTGCTTCGTGGTCTGCTGCCCGTGGTGACTGACCACGGTCAGCGTGTAGCGGCCCTCGGACAGGTCGTCCCGCAGCCGTGTGCGGCCCGCGTAGACCGTGCCGCCGTCGTCGCATTTGCAGCCCGGGTCGTCCGAGCTGTCCGTCCTGATGGTCAGCGGGCCGTCGAAGAGGGGTGAGGTGACGGTCAGGGAGTCCTCTCCCGGGGCGGCCCGCAGGTCGGTGAGGACCACCCGGACGTCACTGCCCGGCCGTACCGGGGCAGGTGTGTCGCTGCCGGGGAACGCGTCCGCGGGGCCGATGACGAACCGGCTGATCTCCGCCGAACCCTCGGCCGTGACCTTGAGTCGCGCGGTGGCGACCGTACGGCCATGGCTGGTCGCCGTGGCCGAATAGGTGCCCGGGCGCAGACCCGGGCGGATGCGGTGGTCCGTTCCCGGCCCGTCCTTCTGGACCGACTGCGTCGATCCCTTCTTCGCGGGAGTCAAGGTGATCGGCTCCTGAAGGGCGGGCGAGGTGACCTCGACCGAGTCCCACCCCGGTCGCATTCCCTCGATGCTGAACCAGAGCCCGTCGCCCGCCTCCAGGGTCCTGCCCTGAGGCACGTGGTACTCCAGGCGGACCGCCGCGGACGAGCTGTCGGCCGGGGGCGGGTTCGCGCCCTCGGCCGATGCTCCCGCCGCCGCCCCCAGCAGGGACACCACGGCAAGACCGGCTGCGCCCACGGCCCTGACAGCGTTGCGGAACAACGAATCCCCTTCGGTCGGCGACGGCTGGGCCGGTACGACCCCATCGAATCCGTATCGAATCCGTCGACCAGGAAGAGGGCGGGAGTTCGCGGTAGGTTGCCGGTGGCCGGAGCTCAAGATGTGCGGTCGTCACCGACCATGAGCAATAAGCTTCGGGCGTGACCACCGAGTTGGCTCTGCTGTCCCGGGTCGCCTGTCGCGGCAAGGAGATCACCGCGCCACGGCTGCGCGGGCTGTTGGGCCTGCTCGCGGAGGATCTCCGCACCGGATGCAGTACGGGTCGGCTGGTGGCAGGTCTGTGGCCGGAGGAGTTACCGGAGCGGCCGGGCAAGGCGGTGCAGATCCTGGTGTCGCGGCTCCGGGCGCAGGTGGGCGCCGAGCTGATCGTGAGCACGTCGACGGGGTACCGGCTGGCGCTGGAGGAGACACAGGTCGACAGTTCCGCGCTGCTGCTGCACGAGGCGGCGAGTGCCGAGCGCGCGCGGGCGGGGGATCACGAGGGCGCACTGGCGCAGGCCCGGGCGGGCCTGGCTCTCTGGGACGGCAGTGTGGGCGCGGGCGCGGGAGAGGACCTGCACGATCCGGTCGTCTCCCTCCGCGTCGACCGGCGGCGGACCTTCCGTTCGCTGGGCCGCTCCCGGGCGCTCGCCCTCGCCCGGCTGGGGCGGCCGCAGGAGGCCGTGGCGGCGCTGGCCGGGGTGGCCCGGGAGCTGCCGCGGGACGAAGAGGTGCTGGCGGAACTGCTGCGCTGCGAGGCCCCACGGCAGGCCGGGCCGCGGCTCTGACCCGGTACGACACCTACCGCCGCGGGCTGCGCGATGCGCTCGGCACCGATCCGGGACCCGAGTTGAGGTCCGTGCACCAGGAGTTGCTGAGCGCGGACGTGCCCCGGGTCCGCCACGGTGTTCCGCACGAGCCGAACCCGCTGCTGGGGCGGGATGCCGACATCGCCGCCGTGGGCGCGTTGCTCCGCGAGGTGCGGGTGGTCACGCTCGTCGGTCCCGGTGGGCTGGGCAAGACCCGCCTCTCCCACGCGGTGAGCCGGGCGGCCGAGCAGCCCGTCGTGCACTTCGTCAGCCTGGCCGGTGTCCTCGCCGACGACGACGTGGCCGGTGAGGTGGCCTCCGCCGTCGGTGCGGGAGAGGGCCGGCAGTTCGCCGGGGACGCGGTGAACGGCATCGTCGGCGCCCTGGGCGCCGGGCCCGCGCTGCTGGTGCTGGACAACTGCGAACAGGTGATCCCCGGCGCGGCGGATCTCGTACAGGCACTGGTCTCGCGGTCGAAGGAGCTGCGGGTGCTGGCCACCAGCCGGGCGCCGCTGGGACTGACCTCGGAGTCGGTGTACGCCCTGCCGGAGCTCTCGCCGGCGACATCGGTCGAGCTCTTCGGGCAGCGGGCACGGGCCGCCAGGCCCGGCGTGGAACTGCCCGCCGACAAGGTCGCCGAGATCTGCCGCCACCTGGACGGGCTGCCGCTGGCCGTCGAACTCGCCGCGGCCCGGGTCCGGGTGCTCTCCGTGGACGACATCTCGCGCCGGCTGAGGGACCGCTTCGCGCTGCTGCGCGGCGGCGCCCGCGACGCGCCCGAGCGGCATCGCACGCTGCGGGCCGTCGTCGAGTGGAGCTGGAATCTCCTGGAGGCCGACGGGCGGGCGGCGATGCGTGCGTTGTCGGTGTTCCCCGGGGGCTTCACCGAGGACGCGGCTCAGTACGTGCTCGGTGAGAACGGGGACGCGCTGACGCTGCTGGAGCAACTGGCGGGCCAGTCCCTGGTGAAGGTGAGCGAAACCCCTTCCGGGAGCCCTTCCGGGGGCTCTTCCGGGAACCCTTCCGGAGGGACTGCCGGGGTGCGCTTCCACATGCTGGAGACGCTGCGGGAGTTCAGTGCCGCCCGGCGCGCGGAGGCTGGTGAGGAGGAGGCGGTGACCGGCCGGTTCCTTCTCTGGGCACGGGACTTCGGGCGGGCCCACCACGACGTGCTGTTCGGCGACGGCCCGCTGCGCCCGTGGATCGGCATCCGGGCCGAGCAGGACAATCTCGTCCTGGCCCTGCGGTACGCGCTCGCCCGCGCCGACGGGCCCACCACCGCCGCCCTCACCGCAGCCCTGGGCTCGTTGTGGGCCACCGGCTCCAACTACGCCCGCCTCGCCGCCCTCGCCGACGAGACCGCCGGGCCGCTGTCCCATTTCCGTCCCGGCACCGGGAAGCCCGAGGACCACGGCGACCCCGAGAGTGCCGTGGACGTCGAGACGGCGCGCAGCGCGGCGACGGTGTGCACGACCAGCCTCTTCATGGGCCGCGGCCCCTACGCCGTACGCCATCTCGTCACGCTGCGCCGGCTGCCGCCCGCCCCGCCGGACACGCTCGCGCGAGCGCTGGCCATCGTGCTGTGCGCCTTCCCGGAGATGCACCCGCCGCACTACACACGGCTGCAGGAACTCTGCGACGACGACGCGCCCATGCTGGCGGGCATGGCGGCCGGCGTCGCCAGTTATGTGTGGGAGACCGAGCACGAGACGGAACGCGCGCTGGAGTGCGCCCGCCGGATGCTCGTCGCGCTGGGGCCGCTCGGAAATCCGGCCATGCGGCTGCTGAGCCATGGGCGGATCAGCGAGCTGTGCCTGAAGTCCGGGCGCGGCACGGAGGCGTACGGCCATCTGCGGGCCGCGCTGAGCGCGCTCGACGAGGCCGGCGACTGGTCGGACTCGATCGGGGTGCGCTGGGGGCTGGTGCTCGCCTGTCTGCAGCGCGGGGAGATCGACGAGGCGGAGTACTGGCTGGGACTCGCGGCGCTGGATCAGCAGCCGGAGTCCGTCGAGACCTACAGCACGGATCTGCCGGCCCGCGCGGAGATCGCACTCGCCCGCGGGCTGAGCGAGGTCGGGCTCGGGCTGTGGCGGCAGGCCGTGGAGCAGATGCGGGAGGGCAGCCTGCTGCATGCCGACGATCCGTTCGTGGACCCGTGGTCACTGACGATCCAGGCCGCCGCGTTGTCGGCGCACGCCCAGTGCGGCCGCCTCGAACCGGTGGCCGGGCTGACCGAGCGGCTGCGGGAACGGCTGCTCGGAATGCTCCACGGCTCCTCGGGCGACGTCTCTCCGGCCGAACTGCCGGTGTACGGAACGGTGTTGCTGGCGCTCGGCTTCGTCGGCGTGGCCGAGGGCGACCCGAGCGCCGTACGGCTGCTGGCGCTGGCGGAACGGATGCCCGCGGTACGGGAGTACCCCACCCTGTCCTCGGCCCGGTCCCGGCAGGCCGCCGAGAACGCCGACAGGGCGGCCTACGACGACGCGAGGTCGACGTACGCCACCCTGGACCGGGAGGAGTTGCGGGCGGCCGCACTGCGCGAGCTCAGTTCCGCGGCTCGCGGTTGAACCTCGCCTTGGACCACAGGTAGCCCAGCACGGTCAGGCCCAGGCACCAGCCGACGGCGAGCACCGCGTTCTTGGTGCCGATCCCGCTGCCCAGCAGCAGCCCGCGCAGGGTCTCGATGGCGGAGGAGAACGGCTGGTACTCGGCGAACCAGCGGAACCAGCCCGGCATGGCGTCCACCGGAACGAACGCGCTGGACAGGAACGGCAGCATCACCAGCGGCGTCCCGATGTTGCTGGCTCCCTCGGGGTTGGGGCTGATCAGGCCGATGCCGACCGAGAGCCAGGTCAGCGCGAGGCTGACCAGAGTCATCAGAGCGGCCGCCGCGAGCCACTCCAACGGTGTCGCGTCGGGCCGGAAGCCGATGGCCAGGCCGATACCCAGGACCAGCACCAGAGACATCAGCGTCTGGATCACGCTGCCGATCACATGGCCGATCAGCACGGAGGCACGGGAGATCGCCATGGTGCGGAACCGGGCCATGATGCCCTCGGTCATGTCGGTGCACACGGCCACCGCGGTGCCGAGCGAGGTCATGGCCACGGTCAGCAGGAGGATGCCGGGAACCAGGTAGGCGACGTAGTCGGCGCGGTTCGCGTGGCCGCCGGTGATGCCGGCGCTCATCACGTTGCCGAAGACGTAGACGAACAGCAGCAGCAGGATGACCGGGGTGAGCAGGAGGTTCAGGGTGAGGGAGGGGTAGCGGCGGGCGTGCAGCAGGTTGCGCCGCAGCATGGTCATGTTGTCGCGGAAGGCGTGGCTCGCGGTGCTCATCGGACGGTCTCCTGGTCGGCTCGGACGGTCGCCCTGTCGGCGGGCTGCGAGGGCTTGTCGGTGGTCTGCGAAGGCCTGTCGGCGGGCTGCGCGGGTACGGGACTTGCGGTAAGGGCGAAGAAGACGTCGTCCAGGTCCGGGGTGTGCACGGACAGCTCGTCGGACTCGATGCCGGCGGCGTCCAGCCAGTCGAGGATGGCGCGCAGCTCGCGCTGGCTTCCGTCGCTGGGGATGTTCAGGGTGAACGCCTCGTCGTCCCGCGTGGCCTCGCGCAGCGCGGTCGCCGCCCGCTCGTAGGCCGCCGGGTCGGAGAACCGCAGCCGTACGTGGCCGCCGGGCACGAGCCGCTTGAGCTCCGCGGCGCTGCCCTGGGCGACGAGCCTGCCGGCGTCGAGCACGGCGATGCGGTCGGCGAGTTGGTCGGCCTCGTCGAGGTACTGGGTGGTGAGGAAGACGGTGGTGCCGCCGGAGACCAGCTCACGGATGATCTGCCACATGGTGTGGCGGGAGCGCGGGTCGAGACCGGTGGTCGGCTCGTCGAGGAAGATGATCCGCGGGCTGCCGACCAGGGTCATGGCGATGTCGAGGCGGCGCTTCATACCGCCGGAGTAGGTGGACGCGGGCTTCCTCGCGGCCTCGACGAGATCGAACCGCTCCAGCAGCTCGGAGGTCACCCGCCGCCCCTCCGCACGGGAGAGGTGGTGCAGGTCGGCCATCAGGAGCATGTTCTCCTCCCCCGTGATCAGGCCGTCCACGGCGGAGAACTGTCCGGTGACCCCGATGGCTGCGCGTACCCGCTGGGCCTCGGCGGTGAGATCGTGCCCGGCGATCCGTGCCCGCCCGCCGTCCGCGGTGATCAGGGTGGACAGGATGTTGACCACCGTGGTCTTGCCCGCGCCGTTCGGCCCGAGCAGGGAGAAGACCGTGCCCGCGGGTACGTGGATGTCGATGCCGTCGAGGACGGTCTTGTCCCCGTAGGACTTGCGCAGCCCGGTGGCTGTGATAGCGAGTTCGTGGTCTGTCGTCGTCATGCCGCAGAGCTTGCGGCCGAGGCGGTTCAGCGTGGCTTCAATGCGGTTTCAGCCGGCCAGGGCCGTCGGTGGGGCGCTGAAACCCGCAGGTCAGGAGGGTGTGGGCGACCGCGCCCCGGGAGTCGTATCGGCGGCCGGCTTACTTGGCGCGCTCGGGGTGCGTGCGGAGGGACGGGGTGGGTGAATGGGAGGACGGCCGAGAGTCGCAGGGGCACGGTGGGAGAAACGGCAGGAGAACCGGCATGGGACGAGTGCGGGTGAACGGGGTCGAGCTGTTTCATGAGATCGCCGGTTCCGGAGAGCCGTTGGTGCTGGTGCACGGGTCCTGGGGGGATCACGACAACTGGCGGGCGGTCCTGCCGGCGCTCGCGGAGCGGTATCGCGTGCTCGTCTACGACCGGCGCGGGCACAGCCTCAGCGAGCGGCCCTCGGGGCAGGGGTCGCGTGCCGAGGACGAGGACGACCTGGGGGCGCTGATCGAGGAGCTGGGGTTCGCGCCGGCGTATGTGGCGGGCAACTCCTTCGGAGCGTCGACCACGCTGGGGCTGGCCGCTCGGCGGCCTGAACTGTTCCGCGGGCTGATCGCGCACGAGCCCCCACTGATGGGTGTCGTGGCCGGTGAT
This sequence comes from Streptomyces sp. NPDC005485, assembly GCF_040606085.1. Classification (NCBI taxonomy): domain Bacteria; kingdom Bacillati; phylum Actinomycetota; class Actinomycetes; order Kitasatosporales; family Streptomycetaceae; genus Streptomyces; species Streptomyces sp. NPDC005485. The sequence continues at coordinate 24,906 of NZ_JBEXDZ010000009.1, forward strand.
CCGGACCTTCAGCCGCTCATGGACGCGGCCGGCCGGAGGATCGACTCCGTGCTCGACCGGCTTCGGGCGGGTGAATCCCTCGCCGGGGCCCGGGAGTTCGTGGAGGAGGTCGCCTTCGGGCCGGGCGCCTGGGAGCAGGTTCCGGATCAGGTTCGCGAGACGTTCGTGCGCAACGCCCCGACCTTCCTGGACGAACAGGCCGACCCCGGCTGGCCGATGCTCGACCTCGCGGGCCTGTCCGGCTACACCGGCCCGGCACTGCTGACCGGGGGCACCGAGAGTCCGCCCTGGTTCGCCGCCATCATCGGCAAGCTCGCGGGCGCCCTGCCGCAGGCCGACGTACGGACCCTCCAGGGCGCCGGCCACGTTCCCCATGTCACCCACCCCCAGGACTACGTGGCCGGCGTGATCCGCTTCATCCAAGGGGCGGGCCGGGATCGCTAGAAGCGGATCTCCTCGCAGGTCACTGTGGAACCAGGCGTGCCGGTGAGGCAGTCTTCTCCCTTGTGGCGAGCCTTCCGAACCAGAGTCAGCAGGGTCAGAGCGGGTCGGTCGGCGGCGCGCACATGGTGGTGTGCGGGGACGATGCCCTGGCGCACCGGCTGGCAGCAGAGCTGCGCGGGGTCTACGGCGAGCAGGTGACCCTCGTCGTGCCGCCCGACCAGCGGACGGTGCGGCCACCGGTGGTGGGGCGGGCCCGCGCCTCGACCCTGTTCGACCGGGTGTCCGCGGCCGTGACCCGGGCCGCCGGGAACGGCGGCGGGAACACGGGCGCCAACACGGGCGGCAGCGCGGGCGCCGGTGGGAGCGGGGACTCCGGGGGCGTACGGAGTTCCGAACCGCCCGGTTCCGAGCGGGTGTTGGAGGCCGCCGACCTCACCGAGGCCGTGCTCTCGGACGCCGGGGTCGAACGGGCCGCCGCGCTCGCCCTCGTCCATGACGACGACGAGACGAACATCCGGGCCGCGCTCACCGCACGGCGGCTCAATCCGCGACTGCGGCTCGTCATCCGGCTCTACAACCGGCGGTTGGGCCAGCACATCGAGGAACTGCTCGATCAGGCCTCGGCGTTGGCCACGGGGATCGGAGCAGGGGGTGCGAGTGGGGGCGCGGGTGGGGGCGCCGGCGAAGGGGCGGGTTCCCGGGGTGCGTTCGGTGGGGATGCGTTCGGTGGGGGTGACGCTTCCACCACTGTTCTCTCCGACGCCGACACCGCCGCTCCGGCCCTCGCCGCCACCGCGGTCGCCGGTACCAGCAAGGTCGTCCAGACCGACGGGCTGATGCTGCGGGCCATGGAACGGCCGCCGCCCGGGCCGGGGCAGGTCGCCGACCCCGGGCTCTGCACGCTCGCGCTGCTGTCCGCCACGACCAGCGACCCCGCCGGGGCCGACGGATCGGAGAGCAGCGGCTCCCAGGGGCCCCAACTCCTGCCCGACGAACGGACGGTGGCCGCGGCGACCGGGCGGGGCACCGTCGTACTCGAAACAGTGTCGTACTCCGGTCCCGCGTTGTCCGCGGGCCGCAGTGTCGTACCGTTCGCCTCGCTCTTCTCACGCCGGCTGCGGTGGTCGTTCGCCGGTCTGGTGGCCTGTGTGGTCGCCCTCGCGATCGCGTCGATGGCGGTCACCCGGGAGTCCCCGCTGCACGCGACGTATCTGACGCTGCTGGATCTCTTCTCCATCAACGATCCCGCCCTCGATCAGCCGATCGGACGACAGCTCCTCCAACTCCTGTCCGGGATGGTCGGGTTGCTGCTGCTTCCCGTGCTGCTGGCCGCCGTACTGGAGGCCCTCGGGACGTTCCGGAGCGGGTCCGCGCTACGGCGGCCGCCGCGCGGGCTGTCGGGGCATGTGGTGCTCCTCGGGCTCGGGAAGATCGGTACGCGGGTGCTGGCGCGGTTGCGCGAGTTGCAGATCCCCGTGGTGTGCGTGGAGGCCGACCCCGACGCGCGGGGGCTGGCACTGGCCCGGCGGCTGCGGGTGCCGGTGGTCCTCGGCGATGTGACGCAGGAAGGGGTGCTGGAGGCCGCCAAGATCCAACGGGCGCATGCGCTGCTCGCGTTGACCAGCGCGGACACGATGAATCTTGAGGCCGTGTTGTACGCGCGGTCCGTGCGGCCCGATCTACGGGTGGTGCTGCGGCTGTACGACGACGACTTCGCCACCGCCGTGTACCGGACCCTGCGAGCCGCGCATCCGCAGGCGCTCACCAGGAGTCGGAGTGTGTCCCATCTGGCCGCGCCCGCGTTTGCCGGGGCCATGATGGGGCGGCAGATCCTCGGGGCGATTCCGGTGGAGCGGCGGGTGCTGTTGTTCGCTGCCGTGGATGTCGCCGGTCACCCTCAGCTGGAGGGGCGGACCGTGGGGGAGGCGTTTCGGGCGGGGGCCTGGCGGGTGCTTGCGCTGGACACGGCGGCGGCGGGTGGCCGTCGGGCCGATCGGGCGGCCGGCTCCTCGTCGGACGCGTCCGGTGGGGGTGGGGCCGGGCTCGTCTGGGACCTTCCCTCCACGTACGTGTTGCGTGGGGAGGACCGGGTGGTGCTGGCTGCGACTCGGCGGGGCCTTGCGGAGTTGTTGGGTCGCCGCCGGGTCCCTCCGGGGGTTTAGGTGGGGTGGGGCGCCCTCTTGTCGCCGGGCACCAGGGGTGGGTGGGTAAACCCCGGGTGCCCCCTGCTTCCTTCGCACCCGGGGTTGGTGCCGGCCGGGGGTGGGTCACGCAACTCGGCGCTTACGAGGCGCCGCCGCGCCCACCCGTGCCGCCCCTAGCGGCACGATTGCCCGCAGAAACGCGGCTCCACCGGCCCCCCGGCGCCACACGCACCCCCGCTGCGTGGGTGGGCAGCTGCCCCTAGCGGCACGATTGCCCGCAATGACGCGGCTCCGCCGGCCCCCCGGCGCCACACGCACCCCCGCTGCCGGGTGGGCAGCCGCCCCTAGCGGCACGATTGCCCGCAGAAACGCGGCTCCGCCGGCCACCCGGCGCCACACGCGCCGCAGAAACGCGGCTTCGCCGGGTCCCTACCTCCCCAAGTGCCTCTCCGCGAAGTTGAGTTCCAGGCGGAGTTGTTTGATGCGTTCGTCGACGACGAGGGAGCCGTGGCCGGCGTCGTAGCGGTAGACCTCGTGGGGGGCTGAGCGGGCGGCGAGGCGGTCGACGTAGTTCTCCACCTGGCGGATGGGGCAGCGGGGGTCGTTGACGCCGGCGGAGATGTAGACGGGGGCCTTGACCGCGTCCACGTAGGTCAGGGGGGACGAGGCCTCGAAGCGGGCCGGGACCTCCTCGGGGGTGCCGCCGAGGAGGGTGCGGTCCATGGCCTTCAGGGCTTCCATTTCGTCGTGGTAGGCCGTGACGTAGTCGGCCACCGGAACTGCCGCGATGCCCAGGGTCCACGCGTCGGGCTGGGTGCCGAGGCCGAGCAAGGTGAGGTATCCGCCCCAGGAGCCGCCCGTGAGGATCAGGCGGTCGGGGTCCGCCAGGCCGGACGTCACCGCCCACTCCCTGACCGCCGCGATGTCCTCCAGCTCGATCAGACCGACGCGGTGCTTGAGGGCGTCGGTCCACGCGCGGCCGTAGCCGGTGGAGCCGCGGTAGTTTACGCGGACCACTGCGTACCCGTGGTCCACCCAGGCCGCCGGGCCCGCCGCGAACGCGTCGCTGTCGTGCCAGGTCGGGCCGCCGTGGATGTCGAAGACGGTGGGGAGGGGGCCGGTGCTGCCCGCGGGCTTCTGGACCAGGGCGTGGATGCGACCGCCGGGGCCCTCCACCCACACGTCCTCCACGGGAACGGATCCCGGGGACTTCAGCCCCGGCGGATCCAGGACCACGTCACCTGTCGTGGAGCGGACGACCGACGGCTCGGCCGCCGAGGACCACAGGTACTCCACGCTGCCGTCGGGCCGGGCCGTCGCCCCGGACACCGTGCCGGGCGGCGTGGACACGCGCTCCAGGGCGCGGGAGGCCAGGTCGTAGCGCCACACGTCGCTGCGGGCCTCGAAGCCGTGCGCGATGAGCAGCGCGGAGCCGTCCGGGTACCACTCGGCGGCCACGTCGCCCGGCAGGTCGAGGGCGAGGTCGCTCTCCTCGCCGGTCACGACGTCCCATACGAGCGGCTCCCAACGGCCGCGCCGCTGGTGCCCGATGAGCAGGCGGGTGTCCCCGTCGACCGGGGCGAACCCCAGCACCTCAAGGCCCAGCTCGACCGTGCCGCCCTTGGTGTCGTCGAGCTCGGCGACCGTCGTGCCGTCCGGACGCAGCACCCGCAGCGCCGAGTGCATCGCGTCGCCGTGCTCGGTGTGCTCGATCGCGATCAGTGAACCGTCGTGGGAGAAGTCACCCACGCCGGCGGACTCGCGGTGCCGGTAGATCTCCACCGGGGCCTCGCCGGTCCGGGCCACATGGATCGTCGAGCCGTCCTCGTCCGTCGAGCGGCCCACCACGGCCGTGCGCCCGTCGCGCCCGATGGCCAGTCCGGAGGGGTACGACGCGTCGAGGCCGGGGGTCGCCTCCTCGTCGGGGCCGCCGTGGAAGGGCTGTCGCCGCCAGACGCCGAACTCGTCGCCGTCCTTGTCGTCGAACCACCAGATCCACTCGCCGTCCGGTGCGAGCACCCCGTCCGTCGTGCCGTTCGGCCGGTCGGTGACCTGGCGCTGCTCGCCGGTCGAGCGGTCCCACGCGTACAGCTCGTACGTCCCTGTCGCGTTCGAGACGAACAGGGAGCGGTGCGGTGCGTCCTCCGCCCAGTCCGGCAGCGACACCCGCGGTGCCCGGAAACGCTTCTCCCAGTCGGGCATGGTCTCGTCGGGCGTGGTCTCGACGGCCGGCCCGGCCGCGTTGCTCTCAGTCATGGCCCCATAGTGCCTGCCCTGCACGACAATCCGCCGCCGGGATCCGCAGCCTGTGGACAACTCGCCCGCCGGGCCGACAGCCGGTCCGATCGTGGGCAGGCGAGGACGCCTTCGACCCCGCGACCCGGCCCCGCTCCCCTGCCCCGTACCGTGGAAGGCGTGTACCGGTTTCTGCTGACGCCCCGCTGGTGGGGGATCAACGTCTTCGTGCTGTTGGCCATCCCCTTCTGCATCTTCATGGGGTCATGGCAGTTGGGGCGGTTCGAGGACCGGGTGCAGGACCACCGCAGCGCCGGTGAGCAGGCCGAGGCCGCCAAGACGCAGGCCGCCCGGCCGCTGGCGAAGCTGCTGCCCGTGGACAAGGTGACCTCCGGCAAGCAGGCGATCGCGACCGGCCGCTACGGCAAGCAGTTGCTCGTGCCGGACCGCGAGCTCGACGGCAGGCACGGTTTCTACGTCCTGACCATGCTGCGCACGGACGGCGGCTCGGTGCTGCCCGTCGTGCGGGGCTGGCTGCCCGGTGACGCGAACCCGGCGAAGGCGCCGGCCGCGCCCACCGGTGAGGTCACGGTGACCGGCGCGCTGCAGGCACCGGAGAGCCCGGGGGCGAACGGGGTCAACGCCGCCGGGGGTCTTCCCGCGGGCCAGACCGGCGTGATCAGCTCGGCGTCCCTGGTGAACCTCGTGCCGTACAAGCAGCTGTACGACGCCTGGATCACGCTCGCCGACGCCGATGCCGGGATGAAGGCGGTGCCCGCCACCACGCCCGACGACACCGGGCTGGACCTGAAGGCGTTCCAGAACCTCGGCTACACCGGGGAGTGGTTCGTCTTCGCGGGCTTCGTGGTGTTCATGTGGTTCCGGCTGCTGCGCCGCGAGGTGGAGTTCGCCCGCGACGCCGAGCTGGGGATCATCCCCGACGGGACCGAGTCCAAGATCGGGACCAAGGCCGGGGTCGAGACCGAGGCTGGGACCGAGGCCCCTGCCGCCGGCACCCCGATCCCGTAACCCGGGACCGGTCCGGTCCTCAGGACGCCAGCATCCCCGTCCGGTACACCGTCCCCGCGCACGCGTTGGACACGGTCGCCGAGGCCATGGGCGAGCCCACCGGTGCGGTGAGCGAGACGGTGACGCTGCCGTCGGCCACCCCGTCCTCCCTGACCAGCTGGGCCGACGTGCCGGTGGTGCCGTCCGTGGTGGTGGTCGTGCCGCCGGTGTCGGTGGAGCCCTCCGTGGGCGTCGGGTCCGGTGACGGGTCCGTGCTCCCGGTGCTTCCACCAGTGGTCGGACACGTCTCCGAGGGAACCCAGGCGAACTTCACCACGTACGACGTTCCCGGCTGCAGCAGCAGCTGGGCGACCTCCGTGGCGGGGTCGGGCAGCCCGACCGCCGCGTCGCCCGCCACATGGTTGACCACGCTGACCTTGGACGCGTCCGCCGCGCCTGCCACAGCCGTGGACACACCGCCCGCGCCCGTGACCGTACAGGCGGTGGTGGAGATGTTGGAGATGGGGAGCGAGCCGTAGATCGCGCCGGTGGAGTCAGGAGTGCCGACGGAAGTGGCGCCTGCGCCGAGCTGCGTCGCCGTGCACTCGGACGCGACCGCCACCGAGGCCGAAGGGCCGGCGCTGGCACCGCCGGTCGCGGTGCCGGGACCCTTGTCCTTGTCCCTGTCCTTCTTCCCGTCCTTGCCCTTGTCGGTGCCCTTGGACGTGCTGGACGAGCCGCCGGAGGCGCGCGAACCGCCGTCCGTCTCCTTGCCCTGGCTGGAGCCGCCCTGTGTCTGCGAGCTGTTGCCGGCGATGGAGGGGTCGGCGTCGGACCCGGTCGCGTTCGAGACGTGGACGAGGGCCGGGATCGCCGTGCCGATGAAGAGCGCGGCGGCCGCCATGCCGACGACGGCCTGGCGCTTGCGGGCCCGCCTGGCCGGTACCGCGCGCCGCAGGTGCTCCAGCGTGCCGTCGGTCGGCTCGATCTCGTCGACGGCCTGGTGCAGCAGCCTGCGCAGCGCCAGCTCGTCCGAGCCGAGCTCGTCGAAGCCCTGACCGGCCTTGAAGCCCTGCTTGACGCCCTGAGAGCGGCTGCCCTCGCCACTCGCGGGGCTCTGCCCCAGGGCGCTCAGCAGTCCGTCCAGGCCATGGCTGTTCAGACCCTGGCCGTCGAGGTCGTGGTCACCCGGGCTCTGCCCGCCGTGATCCTGTCCTTCGGGGCCGTGATTCACAGTTTCGTTCCCAGCGTGCGATTGCTCGTGTTCGTGCTCGTGTCCGGGGCGCGGGTCCTCGTCGCGTCGCCGCCATTTCCCGTACCCGCTCATGCCGACGCCTCCATGGCGACGCGCAGCGCCGCGATGCCGCGCGAGCCGTACGCCTTCACGGACCCCAGCGACACGCCCAGCGTCTCGGCGACCTGAGCCTCGGTCATGTCCGCGAAGTAGCGCAGGACCAGGACCTCGCGCTGGCGGCGCTGGAGGCCCTTCATCGCCTTGATCAGGGCGTCGCGCTCCAACTGGTCGTAGGCGCCTTCCTCGGCGCTCGCCATGTCGGGCATCGGCTTGGAGAGGAGCTTGAGGCCGATGATGCGTCGGCGCAAGGCCGACCGCGAAAGATTCACCACGGTCTGGCGCAGATAGGCGAGCGTCTTCTCGGGGTCGCGGACCCGCTTGCGTGCGGAGTGCACGCGGATGAAGGCCTCCTGGACGACGTCCTCGCAGGAGGCGGTGTCGTCGAGCAGGAGCGCCGCGAGACCCAGGAGCGACCGGTAGTGGGCGCGGTAGGTCTCGGTCAGGTGGTCGACCGTGGTGCCGGCCGCCAGGCTGTCCTCGACGGGGCCTTCGGCGCCGTCACGCTGATTCGGTATGCGGGTCGGCCGCGCTGCGGGCATCGGCGCGATCACCGGCATGCCGCCGGGCGTGCCGGGGCTGCGGGGTCGGCGGGGTGGACGAAGGGCTGTACCCCTCGTCTGTACCGCGGTGAATTCGAGAACCTCTGCCACGCCAGTTGGACACGCCTACCCCCGTAAGGGTTGTACGAGACAGGCATCACTTTTGCGTCAGGCCCCGCGCCCGATCGCACCCCTGAAGATGCCCCAAGTGCCGTCATACGTACCCGCTCTTCCCCTATGCCCCATATGCCGTGGCGCCCCGGATGCCCCCTGAAGGGCGTCCGCAAAGACGCTCCCCGCCCTCCGCACGGTTGCGGAGGGCGGGGAGCAATTTCTTCGAACGCCAGGCATCCCGGGTCCAAGTGGTCCGGACCATGGCCGGACCACAAAGTTCACACAGATCCTACAAACTTATCCATGGATCGCCAGCAAGATTCCGGCTGTCGGACACTCCGGGCGGAGAACTTCACGGTGAGCGGCACGGGGTTCACGCAGGACGGCGGGCTCATCGGGCGGCTCTGAGCTCGGCCGCGACCAGTTCGGCGATCTGTGCGGTATTGAGTGCGGCGCCCTTGCGCAGGTTGTCCCCGCACACGAACAGTTCGAGTGCCGTCGAATCGTCGAGTGCCCGGCGGACCCGCCCCACCCAGGTGGGATCGGTGCCAACCACGTCCGCGGGGGTGGGGAACTCACCGGCGGCGGGGTTGTCGAAGAGGACGACCCCGGGCGCCGTGGCGAGGATCTCGCGCGCTCCGTCGACGGTGACCTCGCCCTGGAAGCGGGCGTGGACGGTCAGGGAGTGCGTGGTGATCACCGGCACGCGGACGCAGGTGACGGCGACGGGCAGCCGGGGCAGACCGAGGATCTTGCGGGACTCGTCCCGCACCTTCATCTCCTCCGAGGACCAGCCGTCCTCGCGCAGCGACCCGGCCCAGGGCACCACGTTCAGCGCCACCGGCTCGGGGAACGGCCCGGTCAGGTCCCCCACGGCCCGCCGTACGTCACCGGGGTTCGTCCCCAGCTCCGTACCCGCGACGAGGGAGAGCTGCCGGCGCAGGGTGTCGACGCCGGCGCGTCCGGCGCCGCTCACCGCCTGGTACGAGGAGACCACCAGCTCGCGCAGCCCGAACTCGGCGTGCAGCGCGCCGAGGGCCACGATCATGGAGAGCGTCGTGCAGTTGGGGTTGGCGATGATGCCGCGCGGCCGCAGCCGGACCGCGTGCGGATTCACCTCGGGCACCACGAGGGGCACGTCGGGGTCCATCCGGAAGGCACCCGAGTTGTCGACGACGACCACGCCCTTGGCGGCGGCGACCGGCGCCCACAGCGCGGCCACCTCGTCCGGTACGTCGAACATCGCGACGTCGACCCCGTCGAAGGACTCCTCCGACAGGGCCACGACCTCGACCTCCTCGCCGCGCACGGCCAGCTTGCGACCGGCCGAGCGGGGTGAGGCGATCAGGCGGATCTCGCCCCAGATGTCCGCGTGCTGGGACAGGATCTGGAGCATGACCGTGCCGACGGCTCCGGTCGCTCCCACGACCGCCAGCGTCGGACGTCCCGTACGGGCACTGGCCATCAGCGGCCGGTGCCTCCGTAGACGACGGCTTCGTCGCTGTCGGAGTCGAGACCGAAGGCCGTGTGGACGGCGCGCACCGCTTCGTTGACGTCGTCGGCGCGGGTGACGACCGAGATGCGGATCTCGGAGGTCGAGATCAGCTCGATGTTCACGCCCGCGTCGGACAGCGCCTCGAAGAAGCCCGCCGTGACACCCGGGTTGGTCTTCATACCGGCGCCGACCAGGGAGATCTTGCCGATCTGGTCGTCGTAGCGCAGCGAGTCGAAGCCCACCGCGCTCTTGGCCTTCTCCAGGGCGTCGATGGCCTTGCGGCCCTCGGTCTTGGGGAGGGTGAAGGAGATGTCCGTCAGACCGGTGGCGGCGGCGGACACGTTCTGCACGATCATGTCGATGTTGATCTCGGCATCGGCGATGGCGCGGAAGATGACGGCGGCCTCGCCCGGCTTGTCCGGAACACCGACGACCGTGACCTTGGCCTCCGAGGTGTCGTGCGCGACACCGGAGATGATGGCCTGCTCCACCTTCTGGTCCCCTTGCTTCGGCTCGTTGCTGACCCAGGTGCCCTGCAGTCCCGAGAAGGACGAGCGCACGTGGATCGGGATGTTGTAGCGGCGGGCGTACTCCACACAGCGGTGGAGCAGCACCTTGGAGCCGGACGCGGCGAGCTCCAGCATGTCCTCGAAGGCGATCCAGTCGATCTTCTGGGCCTTCTTCACCACGCGCGGGTCGGCGGTGAACACGCCGTCCACGTCGGTGTAGATCTCGCACACCTCGGCGTCGAGGGCGGCCGCGAGGGCCACGGCCGTCGTGTCCGAACCGCCGCGGCCGAGCGTGGTGATGTCCTTCTTGTCCTGGGAGACACCCTGGAAACCGGCGACGATGGCGATGTTGCCCTCGTCCAGCGCGGTCCGGATGCGGCCCGGCGTGACGTCGATGATCCGGGCTTTGTTGTGGACCGAGTCGGTGATGACGCCTGCCTGGCTGCCCGTGAACGACTGGGCGCTGTGGCCCAGGTTTTTGATCGCCATCGCCAACAGGGCCATGGAGATCCGCTCCCCGGCGGTCAGCAGCATGTCGAATTCCCGGCCGGAAGGCATCGGAGATACCTGCTCGGCGAGATCGATCAGCTCGTCCGTCGTGTCGCCCATCGCGGAAACGACGACGACCACCTGGTGGCCGTTCTTCTTCGCTTCCACGATCCGCTTGGCGACGCGCTTGATGCCCTCGGCATCGGCTACGGAGGAGCCTCCGTACTTCTGCACGACAAGGCCCACGTGCGCTCCTCGCTCAGTCCGTCTCTACCCGCACATACACATGTACTGCGGTCGGCTCAGTCTAACGAGCGGCCGAAATTCCCTGCCCCGATATCGCATGGTGAGATGTCCCGCTCACCCTGCGATCATCTGGGTTTCCTTCGGGCTTCCTCCGGTTTCCTACCGGCATCTTCGGCCGCTCCAGAACGGCATCTGCCCTGCTCGTGGGCGGCCCACTCGGAAAAGTGCGGCGTGTCACACGGGAGGGCTGTGACTTAATTTTCAAGCACTAAGGTTCGGTCTCGTGCGCGTACTCCTGGTGGAAGACGATGAACCGGTCGCCGAGTCGCTCAGACGCGGCCTGCTGCGCTACGGCTTCGAGGTGGAGTGGGTGACCACGGGCGCCGCGGCGCTGGCCCACCCCGGCCCGTACGACGTCGTGCTCCTCGACCTGGGGCTGCCCGACACCGACGGTCTCGACGTCTGCAAGGCGCTGCGCGGGCGCGGTGACGTGCCGATCATCGTGATCAGCGCGCGCAGCGACGAGACGGACCGGGTGGTGGGTCTGGAGCTGGGCGCCGACGACTACGTCTCGAAGCCCTTCGGCGTACGGGAGGTCATCGCGCGGATAAGGGCGGTGATGCGCCGCGTGCAGCCGCGTACGGCCGAGGCGCCGGGACCCGACCGGTACGGCTCCCGGCTGACCGTGGACCGCAAGGCCGCCCGCGTCCACCTGGACGGCGCCGAGGTCGCGCTCGCGCCCAAGGAGTACGACCTGCTCTCGTTCCTCACCGAGGAGCCGGGCGCGCTGATGTCGCGCGAGCAGATCATGGAAGCCGTCTGGGACGCGAACTGGTTCGGGCCGACCAAGACGCTCGACGTCCATGTGGCGGCGCTGCGGCGGAAGCTGGCGGGCGCGATCACGATCGAGGCGGTGCGCGGGGTGGGCTTCCGGCTGGAGATCGCGGGCGGGGACACGGGCGAGGAGAAGGGCGCGCCCTCGGCATGATCCGCCAACTGATCGTCAGTTACGTGCTGTTGGTGGCCGGGGCGCTGGCGGCCTTCACCGTGCCGGTGGCGTTCACGCTGACCGCGCAGCTGCGCGGCGACACCGAGCACTCGGTACGGCGGGAGGTCGCCGCGATGGCGCTGCTCCTGTCGGACGGTTCGACGGCCTCGAAGGCCACGCTGACCCGGATGTCCGAGCGGTACGCCCAGGAGACGCCCGGCACGATGAAGGTGCTCCCCGCCGCCGACGCGCCCGCGCGCGCGACGGCGCACTGGGGCGGCGGGGCCCTGACGGCGACGGCGCCCGCGAAGACGGCCGACGGCCGGGTCGTGGGCGCGGTCCGGATCAGCTATCCGACCTCGGACCTCACTCGCCGGCTGTGGCAGATCTGGGGGTTCCGGGCGATCCTCGCCGTGGCGGTCCTCGCGGTGGCGGCCGGTCTCGGCGCGCTGGTGGCCCGCCGGCTGACCCGTCCGCTGCGTCAACTCAACGACATGGCAAGCAAGTTCAGCGACGGCGATCTGACGGCCCGCTCGCCCGTGACGGGCCCCTCGGAGACGCAGACCCTCGCCCGCACGCTCAACCAGGGCGCGGAACGGCTGGACACGCTGGTCGCCGCGCAGCGCATCTTCGTCGCGGACGCCTCGCACCAGCTCCGTACGCCCCTCACCGCGTTGCGGCTGTCGCTGGACAACATCGCGGACGGGGTGGACGACGACTTCGTACGGGAGGACGTGGAGCAGGCGACGGCGGAGGTGGTCCGGATGAGCCGTCTGGTCAACGGGCTGCTCGTGCTGGCCCGCGCCGAGGCGAAGGTGACGGTGGCGGAACCGCTGTCCCTGCACGACGTGGTCGCCGAACGCCTCTCGGTGTGGAGACCGGCCGCCGACGAGCGAGGTGTCACCATCGCTCTTGGGGGAGTTGCCGACGGCCGGCCGCTTGTGCTGGCCAGTCCCGGTCATCTCGACCAGGTCCTGGACAACGTGCTCTCCAACGCCCTGGAGGTCTCGCCGGACGGCGCGACGATCACGGTCCGGTACGAGCCCCGGGGCGACGAGGTGGTGCTGTCGGTGCTGGATCAGGGGCCCGGCATGTCCGACCCCGAGAAGTCCCGCGCCTTCGACCGCTTCTGGCGCGGCCAGGGCCTGACGGGGCGCTCCGGTTCGGGTCTCGGCCTCGCCGTCGTCAAGCAGTTGGTGACCGACGACGGCGGAACCGTGGCCCTGCGGGACGCTCCCGGTGGAGGGCTCTGCGTGGCGATCAGCCTTCGGGCATCGCAGAGGAGTGGTGGTTGACGATCAGCCACTCGCCGCCGCGCTTCTCGTACTCGAAGGTGTAGCGGGCGTTGACGTTGCGCTTCTCGCCGGTCTTGGGGTCGGTGAGGGTGAACACGTACGACCCGGTGTCGATGGCGGAGTTCTTGCCCAGGACGTTGATGATCGTCTTGGTCTTCTTGCCGACAGGCTTGTTCTGGAGGAAGTGCTCGAAGTAGTCCTCGATCCCGGCGTGGTCGGTCCGGATCTTGTTGGACACGGTGGGCAGCAGCACGGCGTCGTCGGCGTAGCGCTCGGTGACCTTCTCCGGGTCACCGGTCTGCAGGGCGGCGTTCCAGCCGACGAACAGCGCGGCTATCTGCTTCTTGGTCGGCTTGCTGTCCTTCTCCGTGCCGGCGGCACTGATACCGACGGTCGCCGTCACGGTGGTGGCGAGGGCGGCCGCGGTGACGAGGGCGGCGCGGATGCGGGTCTTGCGGGTCATCGCTGGCTCCAGTGCGGCGAGTTGGCTTCTCCGTTCCGGTGCCTTCCGGAGGAGTGACTCCAGACTCGCTTTGCGCTGGTTAGGGGTGGTGCAACGGACGTACAGGGGCGGTACAAGGGGCGGCCAAAGTGCGGAGAGTGGCGGGGTGATTACACGCTGATCGCAGCGAGCAGAGCAGTCAGATCCCCGATCAGGACCCGCCCTTCGGGAGTATCACCCATCGCCCCGATGCATTCGGAGATGAGGTCGGGCAGAAGCTCGGCGGCACGTTCCGGTTCGCCGACGCGCACCAGCAACAGCACATGCTGAGACCTCAGTTGCACGGTCACCCGGTCCATGGTCCCCATTTCGGCCCCGTACCAGTCCACCAGCTTCTCGGCCTGCACGACGGCCCGTTCGTACTCCCCTGCCTCCGTCAGCGCGTCGAGATACCGATACCGGAATCCAGCGGAGAAGGGACTGCCGACCCCCGTTGCCCGCTCCGCCTCCGCGAGCCTGGCCTCCATGGCCGGGAGGTCGACCATCTCGGTGGCCAGGTCGTTCAGTTGTACGCGGAAGTGGAGGGTCAGCATGTTCTCGGGCCCCAGGACCCGCATGGCACGTTCCAGCGTCTCCGAGGCAAGTGACTCCCCAGCAGCCCGGTCCCGCCCCATCAGTACGGAGATGAGCGCGCCCCGCGCCTGGAAGGCGTACAGATGATCCTCGCCGAACTCGCGGTCCGCCAGGGCGATCTGTTCTTCGAGGACACGGCGGGCCCGTATCGCGTCGCCCTGGGCCATATGGATCATGGCCGCCGTCTGGAGCGCGTCGAGGACCAGCTCCACGTCCGTCCCCGGATTGCGCCCGACAAACGCGGCTGCCCGCTCGCACAGGGCCGTGCCACGCTCGGGGTAGGTCCTCGCGAGTCGGAGGGCGGCTTCGAGGAAGAGCCGGGTCAGTTCCTCGGTTTCGGAGTCGAGGGCCGTATGGCTCGCCAGCGTCTCGACGTGGGTCGCCCACTCCAGCGTGGCCTCGCCCCAGAGGCCGCCGGGCAGGGAGGCGTGCAGCACCAGGGCGGAGACCTCGCGCATCGTGTCGGTCAGCCGCGGAATGAGGGTTCGCACCACCGCCTGGACCAACCGGTGCACCGAGATCGTCGCGCTTCCGTGCAGGGTGATCATGCTGTACGCGGCGAGGCGGCGGATCGCTTCCGTCAGGTCAAGAGAGTTGTCCGTGAGCCTCTCCAGGTAGGTCCGGGGAATGCCGTCCGGGCCCCACCAGGCGACGATGCGCAGGATGCCCCCCGCCAGCGGCGTGTCCGCGAGCCGGTCCAGCGTCACCTGCCACACCCGGGCCACCGTCCGCTGCGCGTCGCCGCCCTCCGCCGTCAGGGCGTACATGTCGTACGGGTGCCGGGCCAGAAGTTCGAGGTACGTCCGCGGAGTCACCCCCGCCTCGCGGCAGTACGCCGCCGCCTGGTCGACGGCCAGGGGCAGGCAGCCCAGTTCGGCGCACAGCTCCTCGACGCCGTCGACAGGGCCGTCGTAAATGCGGCCGAACAGCTCGACCGCTTCGGCCGGTTGGAGAACATCAAGGTCCAGCGGCGTGGCGGTCCCCCGCCAACTCGCCGCCCCCCGCCGGGTGGTGATCAGAAACCGCCCGTCCGGCGCCCGCGCGAGCAGCGGTTTGATGTGGGACGGGTCGGAGACGTTGTCCAGTACGAGCAGCCAGCCGTCGTTGGACGACAGCCACTGGATCGCGCACTCCCGGAAAGCCTCCTCCGTGAGGACGCCGACCAGGGCGGGCCGCAGGGCGCGGCCGAGGGCGGCGAGGCCCGCGTCCAGCTCGGCCGGCGATTCGGCGGTGATCCACCAGATCGGGTTGAAGTCCGCCGTACGGTCCGCTGCCCAGCGCGCGGCCAGCGTCGACTTGCCGATGCCGCCCAGCCCGTGCACGGCGTGCACGACGACTCCTCCGGCCTCACCGAACGCCTCGCCCAGCAACCGCAGTTCGCGTTCGCGCCCGACGAACTGTGCCGTCCGGTCCGGGAGATGGAGCACCTTCGTTGCGCACGGTCCGGTACCGAACGACTCGGCGGGCAGCACCGTTGCCTGTGCGATCTGGGTGACGAAGTCACCGGTGGAGACGCTCCCGATGTCACCGCCGGCGGCGACGGACCGCTCCCCCGCCGCCTCCGCGCTCACGCGTCCCCCGTCGACACGCTCCCGATGTCACCGCCCGCCGCGACGGAACGGTCGCCGGAGGCGGTGACCGTGCCTCCGGGCGGCGGGGTCGAGGGGGGCATCGAGGGCGGGGCCGCGGCGGTCGTACCGTTGCCCGTCGCGGCGGAGCCGATGCTGCCGCCCGCGGCGATGGATCGCTCACCGCTCGCGGTAACCGCCCCGGCCGCGGTCTGCCCCATGAGCGCATAGATCGTGAGCGCAAGCCCGATCAGCCCCGCAACGCTCCCCGCCACACTCGCCCACGGATCCGCCGCCTGAACGTCGAGCACCCCACCCACGACAAGCCCCACGGCCCCTGCCGCACAGAGCCCGATTCCCGTCCACATCAACGCCTTTGACCGCACCGTCATGGGAACATCATCGCGTTCGGGCCGCCGAGGCGCAGGCGTTCTCAGTCCACGAACTCCTTGAGTGGCTCGGTGTCGAGGGTGATGTTCACCGGCTCGGGCAGCTTCACGGCAGCACCGAACGGCAGCTTTTCCTCGTGCCGGTAGCGACCACCCTCCGGCTGGTTGAATACGACGACCGAGCCGTCGTCACGGTCGATGAGGAGATAGACCGGGATACCGGCAGCTGCATAGCCGTCCGGCTTGTCCACCCGGTCGCGCTGGTTGGTGTCGGAGTCGTACGAGGTGACCTCCACGGCCATCAGAGCACCCTCGGCTTCCGACCATTCGCCATACCCCTTGAGGCCTCCTACAGGTACGAGAACGCCATCCGCACGGGCGCGTCCCTTGCGGTACTGCTCCGTCTTCAGGCCGCTCTCCGAGTGGAGCCACAGATCGGGGCGATGCTGCATACACACCCGTTGCAGCCACGCGATCATCTCGCGATGGTTGCCGTCCGCCATGGGCTTGACCGCTACCTTTCCGTTGATGAACTCCAGCCACACGGTCTCCGGGGCATGGCGCTCCAACTCCTCGAAGTCCTCGACGGACATCTGCGGCTGGTGCTCGGTCCTGGGGGTCATGGCGTCGCCTCCTTGACTCCATGGTGCCCTGACCGGCACGTCCTGCACGCTCACCGCAGCCCTGCCGCGCGGCGCAGGGCGTTGACGCGGTCGGTGACGTCGATGACCTCGTCGGCGCCGGGCAGACCGTTGACTCGGGGGCCGGGGAGGAACGTCTCCGGGACGGCCCCGTAAACGCGCACCGGCCCTTCCGCCTCGATCTCGGCGAGGCACTCCCGGCACAGCCCGCTGACGATCTCCGTCGTCCGCTCGTCCGCGTCGCACAGACCACACGCCATGATCACGCGGGACACCTGGGCACGACGGGCGGCCTTCTGCCGTACCTTCGCCTTCTTCGGGGGCATCTTCGACTCCAATCGATTGCGGGCGAGTCCGCCCGGGTTGCTGACGGCGGGCGGTAGCCCGTCGGTCAGGGCCTTGGTGATGTCGTGCGGGGTCGCACCACGAGAGAGCCACTCCGCTGCTCTGGGTTCGAGGGCACGGCAGTCGGATGCGGACAGGGGCATACGAGGGTCGGTGGCGCGGAGTTCGGCGAGGGTGCGGTAGGCCTCGCTGGGCTCGTCGGCCTGCTCGGGAGCCGCTTCGTGCGGCTCGACCTGCTCGGCCTGCTCGGCCTGTTCGGGCTGTCCGGGCTGTCCGGGCTGTTCGGGCTGTTCGGGCTGTTCGGCTTGCGGGGGTGCTTCCTCAACTCGGGCCAGGCCCGGTTGGTAGTCCTCGGTGACGTCCTTGCCGTCCAGCTCGCGGGTGAAATTCGCCCACCACTCCAGTGACCTGGGCGTACGCGACCAGTACGTCCGCGTCACCCAACGCATCGAGTTGTCCTCGACGGTGATGTGTTCCTTGATCCAGCGGAGGTGGCCGGCGAGCGTGATGCGGCCCAGCGACGAGCGTGACGCCTGCTGGCCGTAGCGGGGGTGTTCCGCCGCGATCGCCTTGTGGCCCATCGCGTGGCCCTCTTCGAGATGGTCGACGAAGACCGCGATCTCGGCGTCTTGGGGGCTCAGGTGTGCGAAGTCTGCGTCCGCGTGCGGGTCTTCGTCACCCGCAGAGCGTTTTCCGTACCCCGGATTGGCCATGGGGTGGGTGGGACGCGGCAGTGCAGGGCTAGGCTGGGCGTAAGCCACGATCGACTGCTTTCGATTCGTCGGTTAGGCCCCGGAGCCGGTGTTGGCGCACCGACCGGGGCCGAATTATTTGCTTGTTTGCCGCGAACCTAAGGCGGATTTACGTTCCGACGCAAGCCGATCACGGAACGTCACCCTTTCGGGTTACGACGGCTCAACTCACGTACGGACTTGGTTGGTTGGGTTGGATTTCAACCAGCCCAGAAACCCAAAAACCCAATGGAGGAGCTCGGAGCCCGGGGCTCAAGCTCCGGGCTGAACTGCGGAAATGAACGCGGCCCAGGCGGGGGCGGAGAGGTGGAGTTCGGGGCCCGCGGGGTTCTTGGAGTCTCGGACATGGATGGCGGCGGCGAACGCGACTTCGACGCAGTCAGCGCCCTCGTCATCGCTGTAGGTCGACTTGAACCACTTCAACTGTTCACTCATAGCTGGTCCACCATCCGTTCGATGAAACGGTCCGACTCCGCGCGACCGAGAGCCTCTGCGCGGATCATGCTAAGCCGCTCGGTCACAGGACTGACGAGATCCGGATCAACCGACAGCCTGCTCCCCAACTGGCCTTCCGTGTAAGCGAACCGCTCGTGATCGTGGGTCTCCAACAGCACCATGGGCCCCAACAGCGCTGCGGAAATGGCCCGCTCGAAGGGGAGCACCTGGATCACAACATTCCGCAGGCAGGACACCTCCAGCAGGTGGCGCAACTGCTCCGCGTCCACCAGGGGACTGCGCAGCGCGGCCTCGTAAATGACGAAGTTCAAGGCCACCGGCGGCTTCCGCTCCGCGAGGATCGCCTGACGTTCCATGCGACCGGAGATCCGTTCCTCCACCGTCTCCTCGTCCAACGGCGGATAGCGGCTCTCGATCAGCATCCGCGCGTAGCCCTTCGTCTGCAACAGCCCTGGGATGTACAGGGCGTCGTACGCCCAGCGGCTGATCGCCTCCTTCTCCCGCTCCAAGAAGTCCTGCGCCCGCGCCGGAAACTTCTCCCTCTGCAAGTACTCCTTCGCCGCGCTCAGCAACCCCTCCGCCCGGCACAGCTCGTCCGCCACGTCGAGAACCCGCGGCGTCGGCATCCGTACGCCCTGCTCCATGGACTTGATGGTGTCCGGGGAGTAGTTGGAGGCGGCGGCCAGTTCCTCGCGGCTGACGTTCGCCTTCGTGCGCCAGCGCTTCATCTGGTTGCCGCCGTAGCGCCACGCGACGGGATGCGGCTGGGAGTTGGAGTTGTACTGGACGGACACAGCGGCCACCTCCGACTGATACACCCCGGCGTGTATCACCTCAGTCGCTACCGAGCGTAGCCCCCTGACCGCCACCGTGTGACCATGACCAACGCAATTCACGATGCCGACTGGCAGCCCGACTGGGTCCCCGCCTCGGGGCATCAACTCCGGGTGACCGGTGTCCACTTCGACGCCGTACGGATCGAGGGTGTACGAGGGGAGCTGGTCGCCGCCCGGCTCATCGAGATCGCCGACGGGGACGCGGGGCCCGTCGTCTGTGAGGCGACCGGGCTCCGGTGGATGTACTTCCTGCTCGCACCCGGCGAGGTGCGCAGGCACGAGTGGCCGCTCGGGGTGCAGCGGTTCGGTGGGGCGGGGTGCCGGACCGTCACGTACATCGGGATCCCCGCGCTGGACGGGAACACCTGGCCGCTGCGGTGGTACTCCGAGCCTACGCCCGAAACGCCGTACGTGGACGCGGAGTTGCTCAGGGCAGTCGCGGGGGATTGATCACGGCCGTCCGGGCGGGAAGGATGCCGGGCGTGACCGGTGGGTGGGCGGGCGAGGCGTTGCTGACGGGGATCGTGCTGCTCGGGTCCTGTGTGCAGTGGCTGACCGGGATGGGGTTCGCGCTGGTGGCCGTGCCCGCGCTGGTGCTCGTACTCGGTCCGGCCGAAGGGGTCGTACTCGCCAACTGTGTGGCGGGGGCGATCAGTTGTGTCGGGCTCGCGGGCGGCTGGCGACGGGTGCGGCTCGGCGCGATGGTGCCGCTGTGCGCCGCCGCCGCGTGCACCGTGCCGCTGGGGAGCTGGGTGGCGCGGCGGCTGCCCGAGTCGGTGCTGCTGGTGGGCATGGGGCTGCTGGTGTGCGTGGCCGTGGTCGTGGTGATGCGGGGCGTGCGGGCGCCCGCGCTGCGGGGCGGACGGGGTGCGGTCGTCGCTGGGGCCGCCGGCGGGTTCATGAACTCGGCGGCTGGGGTGGGCGGTCCGCCCGTCTCGCTGTACGCCCTCAACGCGGGCTGGACGGTACGGGAGTTCGTGCCGAACGCGCAGTTCTACGGCGTACTCGTCAACGCGTTCTCCGTGGCCTCCAACGGCCTCCCCCGGCTCGGTGCGCCGGTGTGGGGGCTGGCCGTGGCAGCCATGGCAGTGGGGGCCGGGATCGGAAAGGTGCTCGCGGAGCGCGTGCCGGAGCGGCGGGCCCGGCAGCTTGTGCTGTTGCTGGCGTTGGGGGGTGGGGCCAGCACCCTGGGCAAAGGGCTGTGGGGGCTGTGAGCCGTACTAAGGCTTGGCGGGGCCGTCGGTGGCTTCGGTGCCCTGCTCGTATGCCGCTTCGAGTCGGAGGCGTGCCTCCTCGGACAGGTCTCGGACGGCGTCTCCCATGCCCTCCAACAGGCCGAACAACATGATGGACAGCGGATGTTCATCGCCGAGGTCCGAGAACATGTCCACGATGAGGCTCTGCAACCGCTCGCTGTAGCGCTCGTCGCGCGTGGCCGCGTAGACCTGCATCAGCGCTACGCGCGCGGCGGCGGTGTCGCCGTGATCCTCACCGAGTACGCGGACACAGGTGGCGACGTACGCCTCCGCCTGTGCCACATCCTCCGCGGAGGCCCGGGGCAGCTGCGGCGGCGTGGCGGCCACGGTCTGCTCGACGAAGTCACGCATCACCGTGCCGAAGTCCTCGCGGCTCCCCAGCCCGCCGAGAAGTCCCCTCACCAGGTCACCGACTGGGGCGCCCAGGAAGTCGGGTGCCTGAGCCAGCATGATGGCCATGGCCTGCGCGGAAAGCGTTTCGGGGTGCTCAGCACCCAGCGCGCGCTCACAGTCGGCGAGCAGTTCCTGCATCATGGCGCGCGACCGCGCCAGGTCACCGGTCTCGACGATCTGCAACACCAGCGAGTTGCGTGCCGCGAAGGTCCGGGGATCGTCCTCGCCCAGCACGCGTGAGCACTCGGCGAGGACCTCCTCGGTCAGTCGGAGCGCCCGCTCCACATCCCCCGTGAGCGCGGCCGTCTTGGACGCGTTCATGAGGGCCGAGAGCGTCACCTCGTGGTCGTCGCCCAGGACCCTGCGACAGGTGGCGAGTGTCTCCTCGGCCATCGCGGTGGCCTGCGCGACGTCGCCGTTCATCCGGTGGGCGTGAGCGAGCTCGGTCCGTGCCTCCAGGGTTTCCACCGCCTCGGTGCCGTGCAGCCGTACGCAGTCGGCCTCGGCCCGGCGCAGCAGGTCGAGCGCACGGGGAGCGAGGCGGGTCGCGACGGAGAGCATGTGGTTGCCCGCCCTCGTGAGCAGCCGCGCCATCGCCGCCGTGTCCGTCTCGGGCGGCGCGGACTCGGCCAGCGCCTCGACATGCGGCAGCAGGGCACGCATGACCGGCCAGGCGGCCGGATCCCGGCTGTCCGCGGGCAGCGCCCCCGCCAGTGCGTCCATCGCCGTCGCGCGGGCCCGCGCGATCGTTTCGGCGCTTCGGTGCCGACCGTCGTCCGCAGTGCGCGACACAGCCTGCACCAACCGGTGCACGGACACCGTGTCCTCGTGCAGCGTGATCATGCTGTGTGCCTTGAGCCGCCCGAGGGCCGTGCGTACGGCGTAGGAGGGGCCAAGGGCGTTGAGGAGCGAGCGGGGGGCGCCGTCGGAGGCGTACCAGGCGAGGACCAGGAGGATTGTGCCGGCCAGCGGGTCGTCGGCGAGCCGGTCCAGGGTCAGGTGCCAGATGCGGGCGATGGTGCGCTCGTTGTCACCGCCCTCGTCCGTGGCGGCGTACATGTGGGCGGGGTGGGCGGTCAGTTCGGCGAGGTACTCGCGGGCCGTGCTGCTGGTCTGCTCGCAGTACGCGGCCGCCTGCGCGACGGCCAGCGGAAGACAGCCGAGCTCCTCGCAGACTTCGGCGACCCCGTCACGGCCGGTGTCGGCCCCGCCCCGCTTCCGGGTGAACAGGTCCACCGCGTCCTCGACGGACAGGACGTCGAGGGAGACGGACTCGGCGATGCCCTGCCAGCCTCCCGCACGGCGGCTGGTGATCAGGAACCGGCCCGAAGCCGCCCTGGCCAGAAGGGGTTTGATGTCCGCCGGGTCGGCGACGTTGTCGAGGACGAGCAGCCAGCCGGTATGCGAGGAGAGCCACTGCAGGGCCCACTCGGCCAACTGCTCCTGGGGCAGCAGCGTGACCAGGGCGGGCCGCAGGGCGGCCGTGAGACCGGCGAGGCCGGCGTCGACCGCGTCGCGGCTGTCGGCGGTGATCCACCACACCGGCGCGTGGTCCCTGGCGAAGCCGGACGCCCAGCGGGCGGCGAGCGTGGACTTGCCGATGCCACCCAGTCCGTGCACCGCATGCACGACGGCCTGACCCGGGGCGTTCAACGCGGCGTCCAGCAGCGCGAGTTCCCGGCCGCGGCCGACGAACAGCGCCGCCCGCTCAGGGATGTTGGCCAAGTCCTTCGGGCAGTCGACGGATTCGGGCGACGGGTACGCCTCCGGTGACAGCATCGTCAGCGTGTCGGCGTCGATGTGCAGGCCGACCGCACCCTGCCCGGTGATCGCCTGGGCAATGTTCCCGCCGGCGGCGACGGCGGACTCGCCGGATGCCGCCACACCGGGCCGTCGCTCGAACAGGGAACTCATGGGCACATCATGACCCGCGGGCGAACCGGACGTCAGGCGAGTGCGGAGAGTCGGGCAGCGGACCCGAGGGCCCGGCTGCTCGCCGCCCGCACCCCAATGCCCGGCTACGGCTGAACTGCTCCGGCCGGTCGGGCTACTTGACCGTCCGCAACCCCAGCGGGCCCGCGATCTCCTCCGCCATGACCTTGCCCGCTGCCTCTTCGAGGGCCTCCTCGCCGAGGTCCTGGTCGGTGTCGAGGCCGTCCAGCTCCTCCAGGGGCTGGTTCAGGCGGACGTGGGCGACCAGGGACTGAAGGGCGCGGAGGGTTGCCGAGGCGGTGGAGCCCCAGTTGGAGAAGTACGAGAACTGCCACCACCACATGGCCTCGGTGGTGCGGCCCGCGCGGTAGTGGGCCATGCCGTGGCGCAGGTCGGCGATCACGTCCGCAAGGTCGTCCGAGATCCGGGCCGGGACCGGCGCCTTGCGGGGCTCGTACGGGTCGAAGACCTCGGAGTAGACGTCGATCGGTTCGAGCATGACCGCCAGGCGCTCGCGGAGCTCGTCGACGTCCGGCTCCGGGCCCAGGTCGGGCTCGTACCGCTCGTCCGGGACGATGTCCTCGTGCGCGCCGAGACGGCCGCCGGCCAGCAGGAGCTGGGAGACCTCAAGGAGCAGGAAGGGCACGGCCGAGTCCGGCTCGTCGCCCTTGGCGATCTCGGCGACCGCGACGAGGAAGCTCGCGACCTGGTCCGCGATCTGGACCGCGAAGTCGTCCGGGTCCTGACCGGTCTCGTGCAGCGTGGCGTCAGACATCTAGGAGTCGTCTCCCCTCGAAGGCGCGGCCGAGTGTGACCTCGTCCGCGTATTCCAGGTCGCCACCCACCGGGAGGCCGCTGGCCAGGCGGGTGACCTTGAGGCCCATGGGCTTGATCATGCGGGCGAGGTACGTGGCCGTGGCCTCGCCCTCCAGGTTCGGGTCCGTGGCCAGGATCAGCTCGGTGACCGTGCCGTCCGCCAGGCGGGCCAGGAGTTCCCTTATACGGAGATCATCCGGGCCCACGCCCTCGATGGGGCTGATCGCGCCGCCGAGCACGTGGTACTTGCCGCGGAACTCGCGGGTCCGCTCGACGGCGACGACGTCCTTGGGTTCCTCGACCACGCAGATGACGGAGAGGTCGCGGCGCGGGTCGCGGCAGATGTTGCACAGCTCTTCCTGCGCCACGTTCCCGCAGGTCGCGCAGAAGCGGACCTTCGCCTTGACCTCCATGAGGCACTGCGCGAGCCGGCGGACGTCCGTCGGCTCGGCCTGCAGGATGTGGAAGGCGATCCGCTGCGCGCTCTTGGGACCGACGCCGGGCAACCGCCCCAGTTCGTCGATGAGGTCCTGGACCACGCCTTCGTACACGGACTGCCACCCTTTCCTGTTCCTGGAGTCCTTCGGTACATCCGGTCAGTACGTACGGTAGTTGGCCGCCGCCCGTCTTAGAAAGGCAGGCCCGGGATGCCGCTGCCGCCGCCGAGGCCCTGGGCGAGCGGGCCGAGCTTCTGCTGCTGGAGCGCCTGGGCGTTCTCGTTCGCCGCCTGGACCGCCGCGACGACCAGATCCGCGAGGGTCTCGGTGTCCTCCGGGTCCACGGCCTTCGGGTCGATGACCAGGCCGCGCAGCTCGCCCGAGCCCGTCACCGTGGCCTTGACCAGGCCGCCGCCCGCCTGTCCTTCGACCTCGGTGCGCGCCAGTTCCTCCTGCGCGTTCGCGAGGTCCTGCTGCATCTTCT
Source organism: Streptomyces sp. NPDC005485 (assembly GCF_040606085.1). Classification (NCBI taxonomy): domain Bacteria; kingdom Bacillati; phylum Actinomycetota; class Actinomycetes; order Kitasatosporales; family Streptomycetaceae; genus Streptomyces; species Streptomyces sp. NPDC005485. The sequence goes on from NZ_JBEXDZ010000009.1 coordinate 49,146, forward strand.
GGGCCTGCTGGAGCAGCTGCTGCATATTGGGCTGGCCACCACCGGGAATCACGATCAGCTCCTGGTTTCGTACGGCTGTGTGGACGGACTTTTCCCGTCAGCCCGAGCCTACGTGGTTGACGGGCCCATCGCCCAAGCACTCTTTCGAGTGAGGACCTGGTCAGGCCTATACCTGATCAAGACCCTCGTCCAGGCGTAAAAGTGGCGAAAACCGGTCCATCGCCACCCATTGGGCGGTAGGAAGGGGGCGGCGCTTCAGCACCAGGCGTCACGCAGGCTTCACGGGCCGTCACGCAATGTCGTCAGTAGGGAGTGCCGGGTGAACCAGCCGGAGATGCAGCCCGAGGGGCCGCTCCAGGACGGTGACGGACGGGACGGCGGTGGGGCGGGTCCGCGGCCGGGAGTGCCGGGGCTGCCCGGCATTCCGGGGGCTCCGGGTGACCTGACCGGCCGGCCGTTTCCGCTCGGCGACTGGGGGGAGCCCGCCGAGCGGCTTCACGAGCTGTACCGGTGGGTGGAGCGGGGGGCTCTCGGCACCGCCGAGTGGTACCTCGCCGACCGCGTCTGGAAGCGGCGGGGTGCGCGGGTGCTGCGCGGCGGGGCGGCGCTCGGGGCGGTCGCCGGAGCCGCGCTGCCGCTGATCGACCTCACCGGCGTGGTCGGCGGGGTCGCGGCCTGGGGATATCTGGCGCTGCTGCTCGCGGTCGCGTGCGTGGCCGGTGACCGGTTCTTCGGGGTCACCTCCGGGTGGATAAGGGACGTGGCCACCGCGCAGGCCGTGCAGCGGCGGCTCCAGGTGCTCCAGTTCGACTGGGCGAGCGAGAGTGTGCGGGAGGTGCTGGGGCCCGCCGAGGGGACCGCGGGTGAGGCGGCGGAGCGGTGTCTCGGGGTGCTGCGGCGGTTCTCCGAGGACGTGACGGAGCTGGTGCGGGCGGAGACGGCGGACTGGATGGTGGAGTTCCGAACGGGGGCTGCGCCGCTGGGGTTGCAGTCGTCGGTGGTCGCTCCCCGGGGGGAGGGTTCCCTCCCGCCCGGGCGGTTTCCGCTGCCGCCGGGGGCTCGGCCGAACATGCCTCGGCAGCGGCCGCCCGAGCCGCGGTGACCCCGGGTCCTGTGGCCCCGGGGTCCCGTCCCTGGGGGCTCCGCCCCCAGACCCCCGGCCGCCCTGAACGGGCTTGTCCTCAAACGCCGGACGGGCTGAAAAACCTCGCTCGGGAGTACCGGTCAGCCGGACTTCGTGTACGTGAGTGACTCGATGGAGTTCTTCGTCACGCGGTGCAGGCGGCCGTCCGGGAGGAGGGTGACCTCGGAGGCCTGGCCCGGGCTGCAGGTGGGGGCCTCGCCGACGGTGACGGTGGAGGGGCCGATCTCCAGGGGGCCGTCGCCGGTCGGGGCCTCGGCCAACTCGGCCTGGAAGACGCAGTGGTAGCTGCCGCCGTCCTTCGTGGGGCCGTCGGCCGTGACCGAGACGACCGTGTCGCCGACCTCGCCCTGCTGGATGACCAGCTTGCGGGTGCTGTGCCCGGTGTCGTTGTCGATGGTCCCCTGCCAGGTGCCGAGGTAGCCCGTCGGGATCTTCCCGTCCTGCGGCGGCTGAGTAGTGGTGGGCGGCGTCGTCGGACTCGTGGGCGAGGGCTCAGGCGTGGTCGGGCCCGGTGTCGTCGGGGCCGTGGTGGTCGGGCCGGGGTTTGCCTCGTCGCCCTTCCCGTCGTCCCGCATCAGCGCGTACACCGAACCGCCCGCGCCGAGCGCGACGATCAGCGCCACGACGATCAGCACCGCCGTGGAACGACCGTTCCGGCGCGGCGGCTCCGGCTGCCCGGCGGGAGCGACTCCCGGACCGTAGGGGGGTGTTGTGCCGGGCCCGTACGGCGGGGTCGAGCCGAGGGCGGGACCGTACCCCGGGGTCGGGGCGGCGCCCCAGCCGGCCTGCGGGTAGCCGTACGCGGGGTGGACCGGCGGCGACTGCGGGTGCTGCTGGGGATAGCCGTAGGCGGGGTGCACGGGGCCGGGGCCCGCCGCGGGCGGGGTGGCCGGCGGCGGGGGCTGGCTCGTGCCCGAGATCATCGTCGGCAGGTGGTCCAGCGACGCCGGCGGCCCCGGCGGAAGCGCGGGCGGGCCGTCGTCGGCGGAGGCCGCGGCGTGCTCCGGGGAGGCCTCGGGGGCGTCCTGTACCGAAGCGGCGGGAGCGTCGGTGGACGGGGGCTTGGACAGGTCCGTGGGCGGCGGGGCGGCGGGAAGCGCGAGCCGCTCCGGCGGGGCGGGCTCGTCCGGATCCTCCGTGTCCAGCAACTGCACGGCGTGCCGCCCCAGTTGGGCCACCAGCGCGCTCGGCAGCCACGGATCGCGGGTCCGCCCGTCCGAGACGGTGTCCTCCGCGCCCGTCCGCTCCAGGATGTCCTCAAGCGTGGGCCGCTCGGCGGGATCCTTGCGCAGGCACTCCCGTACGAGGTCGGTGAGGCCCTCCGGCAGGTTCGTCAGGTCGGGCTCCTCCTGCGCGATGCGGAACATCAGCGCGTGCACCCCGCTGTTGGCCGCCCCGAAGGGAAGGGCGCCCGTGGCGGCGTAGGAGAGGACCGAGCCCAGGCAGAAGATGTCGCACGCGGGCGTGATGCGGTCGCCGCGGACCTGCTCGGGCGCCATGAACCCCGGCGAGCCGACGAGCGCACCGGTGCGGGTGAGGCCGCCGTCGGTCACCGTCTCCAGGGCGCGTGCGATGCCGAAGTCGATGACGCGCGGGCCGTCGATCGTGACCAGCACGTTGGAGGGCTTGAGGTCGCGATGGATGAGCCCGGCGGAGTGGATGTCCTGGAGTGCGTGCGCGAGACCGGCGGCGAGGATGCGCACCGAGCGCTCGGGCAGGGCGCCGTGGTCGTGGCCCACGACGGCCTGGAGGGAGGGCCCGGCGACGTAGCCGGTGGCCACCCACGGGATGTGGGCCTCGGTGTCGGCGTCGAGGACGGGCGCGGTCCAGTAGCCGCCGACCCGCCGCGCGGCCTGCACCTCCTGCCGGAAGCGGGCCCGGAACTCCTCCTGTTCGGCGAGTTCCTCGCGCACCAGCTTGACCGCGACGGTACGTCCGCGGTCGGAGCGCGCCAGGTACACGTGGCCCATGCCGCCCGCGCCCAGCCGCGCCAGCAGCCGATACGCGCCGATTCGCTGCGGATCCCCCGGCCCAAGCTTCTCCATCGCTGCGCCACCCTCCCCCGTACGTGTGCAACAGATCGAGGATAGTGCGGCTCCCCGGGGAGGTGGGTGGGGCGGTGTCTACGGTTCCGTAACAGGCTTCGGTCCCTCCGTGACCTCGTCGAGCACCGCCGACAGCCGCTCCAGCACCCGTACCGTCTCCGCGAACGCGGGCTCGCCGAGCGCCTCCGCCAGGCGGTCGGCGAGGGCCGCGTGTCCGGGGCCGATCCTCGCGATCGCGGCGCGGCCCTCCTCGGTCGGCGTGAGGAGCTTGGCTCGGCGATGGGCGGGGTTGGGCAGGTACTCGGCCAGCCCCTCCCGCACCAGCAGGTCGGCGACCCGCTGCACGCCCTGCCGGGTCATGCCCATGACGCGGGCGATCCCGGAGACGGGCAGCGGCTCGGGCAGCACCGCGCCGAGCACCTGCCACCAGGCCGCGGTGAGCCCGGCCGGGCGGGCCAACTCCTCGGACACGGCGAGCAGTTGGCCGTTGAGCCGGAAGGCGCCGAGTGCGGTGCGGCTGAGCAGGTCCTGACGCTCGCGGCTCACCGAGCCGCCTGCTGGAGCACGGCGAAGGCCTCGGCGTCCGAGTCGTGGTGGAGCCGGTACCAGGCGTCCAGCACCTCTCCGTCGTACACGCCGAGCAGGCGGAAGACCTCGCGGGCGAAGGCGACGGGTTCGGTCGGGCCCGCGGTGACCAGGTTCCCGTCGGTGACGGCGTCGGCGTCGACGTAGCGCTCGGCACCCTTGTACGCGGTGGCGGCGAGATAGAACGACACCGCGCTGGTGTGGTCGCGGTCGTCGAGCAGACCCTCCCGGGCGAGCCCGGCGGTCGCTCCGCAGATCGCGGCGACGGGCGTGCCCGCGTCAAGGAACGCGCGGGCCTTGCGGGCGAAGGGGGCGAGGTCGTCGCCCGCGTCCCAGAGGTCGGCGCCGGGCAGGATCAGCAGCGCGCCGTCCTGCGGCTCCACGTCGTCCAGCGCGAGGTCGGGCTCGACGCGCAGGCCGCCGATGCTCGTCACCGGCGCGCGGGTGGGGCCGACGGTCCGGATCTCGTAGCCCGCGCGGGCCAGGTAGGCGGTCGTGTGCCCCGTCTCCCAGTCGGCGAAGGTGTCGTACACGGCGAGATGCACGGGCTTGCGGTTCGCGGTCGCTGTGCTCATCGCTCCTCCTCGGGCAGACCTGCATTCGATGACAAGATGTTGTCATTTCGACAGCATGTTGTCAATTGCGTCCGGAGGGCTCCGGCTGTCCCGCACCACCACGCGACAACCTGTCGCGGAAACCCCCCGACCGCAGACAGGACGCCGATATCGCGTCCGTATCGCGGACATTTACGCTCGGGCGCATGACCCCTCAGCCCAACCCCCAGGCCGGCGCCGCCGTGAAGGCCGCGGACCGTGCGCATGTGTTCCACTCCTGGTCCGCGCAGGAACTCATCGACCCGCTCGCCGTCGCCGGCGCGGAGGGGTCGTACTTCTGGGACTACGAAGGCAAGCGGTATCTGGACTTCACCAGTGGGCTCGTCTTCACCAACATCGGGTACCAGCACCCGAAGGTCGTCGCCGCGATCCAGGAGCAGGCCGCAACCCTGACCACCTTCGCGCCCGCCTTCGCCGTCGAGGCCCGCTCGGAGGCGGCCCGGCTGATCGCCGAGCGGACCCCCGGCGACCTGGACAAGATCTTCTTCACCAACGGCGGCGCGGAGGCCGTGGAGAACGCCACCCGGATGGCCCGGCTGCACACCGGCCGCCCGAAGGTGCTCTCCGCCTACCGCTCGTACCACGGCGCCACCTCCACCGCGATCAACCTCACCGGTGACCCGCGGCGCTGGCCGAACGACAGCGGCGCGGCCGGGGTCGTTCACTTCTGGGCGCCCTTCCTCTACCGCAGCCCCTTCCACTCCGAGACGGAGCAGCAGGAGTCCGAGCGGGCGCTGCAGCACCTCGAGGACACCATCGTCTTCGAGGGCGCGGCCACCATCGCCGCGATCATCCTGGAGACCATCCCGGGCACGGCCGGGATCATGACCCCGCCGCCGGGCTACCTCACCGGCGTCCGCGAGATCTGCGACCGCTACGGCATCGTGCTGATCCTCGACGAGGTCATGGCCGGGTTCGGGCGGACCGGCAAGTGGTTCGCCGCCGACCACTTCGACGTCGTACCGGACCTGATGACCTTCGCGAAGGGCGTGAACTCCGGATACGTGCCGCTCGGCGGTGTCGCCATCTCCGGCGCCATCGCGGAGACGTTCGCCAAGCGGCCCTACCCGGGCGGGCTCACCTACTCCGGGCACCCGCTCGCCTGCGCGGCCGCCGTCGCCACCATCAACGTGATGGAGGACGAGGACATCGTCGGACAGGCCGCGCGCATCGGCGAGAGCGTGCTCGGCCCCGGGCTGCGCGCCCTGGCCGAGCGGCACCCCAGCGTGGGCGAGGTCCGCGGCACCGGTGTCTTCTGGGCGCTGGAGCTGGTGAAGAACCGGGAGACCCGGGAGCCGCTGGTGCCGTACAACGCGGCGGGGGCCGACAACGCGCCGATGGCCGCGTTCGGGGCGGCGGCGAAGGCCCACGGACTGTGGCCCTTCATCAACATGAACCGTACGCACGTCGTGCCGCCGTGCAACGTCTCCGAGGCCGAGGCCAAGGAAGGGCTCGCGGCCCTGGACGAGGCCCTGTCCGTGGCGGACGAGCACACGGTGTGACCCGTCCCCGCCCGCTCACCCTCCGGACAGGCTGACAGCCGGTCCCGGGAACCCCACCGCGTATGGTGACGTGCTCGTAGATACAGGCAAGCGCCGACGACCACGTATCCGTACGCGATGGGGGAGCGACACACCATGCCCGGCACCGGTACCGGCGGCAATGGCGCCGTAACCCGTAGCACCCTGCGGCAGCAGATCGCGGACGCACTCCGTGACGAGGTGCTGGCAGGCCGGCTCCAGCCGGGCCAGGAGTTCACGGTGAAGGAGATCGCCGAGCAGTACGGCGTCTCCGCGACGCCCGTCCGCGAGGCCCTGGTCGACCTGTCGGCGCAGGGCCTCCTGGACTCCGTCCAGCACCGCGGCTTCCAGGTCCACGAGTACTCGCTCGGCGACTACCGCGACATGATCGAGGCCCGCAGCCTGGTCACCGACGGCATCTTCCGCAGCGCCCGGGCGCAGCAGCTGGACGACCCCCGCATCGCGGCCGCCCTCGGCGGGGTCCGGCGGCGCGGCGAGGAGGCCCAGCGCGCGGCCGGCGCCGGCGACCTGAACATCCTCATCGGCTACGACCTCCGCTTCTGGCGCGAGCTCAGCGGCCTCTTCGGCAACCCCTACCTCTCCGACTTCCTGCACCGCCTGCGCGTGCAGTCCTGGGTGTGCGCGGTGCAGCACCTGCGCCTGGTGACCGACCTGAAGGGCCGGCTCTGGTCGCAGCACACGGAGCTGGTGGACGCCCTCGTGGACCGGGACGCGGAGGGGGCGCACGCGATCGTGGCCGCCTACAACGCGCACTCGCTCGCCCTCATCGAGCGGCTGGCCGCCCCCTCCGCGGGGCCCGCCGGTGGGGAATCCGCGGAAATCGACGGATCCGCCGGATGAGCGCGACCGCCGCTTCCGACGTCATAGAGGACATGCCGGCCACCGCCCTCGACCTGACGGTCGTCGTTCCCGCGTACAACGAGGAGCAGCGCCTCGCGCCGACGCTGGAGGCGATCACCGCCTACCTCCACGACACCGAGGCCGAGTGGGAGCTGATCGTCGTCGACGACGGCTCCACGGACGGCACCCGCGACGTCGTCACCGCCGCGTCCGCCCGCGACCCGCGCATCCAGCTCGTCACCAGCCCCCGCAACCGCGGCAAGGGGCACGCCCTGCGCCTCGGCGTCGCCGCCTCCTACGGCCGCCGGGTGCTGGTCACCGACGCCGACCTGGCCGCGCCCATCGAGGAACTGGAGCGGCTCGACAAGGCGCTGGCCGACGGACAGGCGGCGGCGATCGGCTCGCGCGCGACGGCGGGCGCGACGATAGAGACGCACCAGCACCGGCTGCGCGAGTTCCTCGGCCGCGCCGGGAACTTCCTGATACGCAGCGTCGCGGTGCCCGGCATACGCGACACCCAGTGCGGCTTCAAGCTCTTCGACGGTGACCGCGCCCGCGAGGCGTTCGCCGCGTCCCGGCTCAACGGCTGGGGCATAGACGTGGAGGTCCTCCAGCACTTCCGCCGCTCCGGCTGGTCCGTGGCCGAGGTCCCGGTCCGCTGGGCGCACCAGCCCGGCTCGAAGGTACGGCCCCTCGACTACGGCCGCGTCCTCGCCGAACTGACCCTCCTCAAGATCCGCTCGGTACGCCGCGCCGACGTCCTCGCGGTCACCCTCTTCCTCCTGATGGCCGTGGCCCTCTACTCCGGCCGCTGGACGGACCCCGGCAACCGCTACCTCCCCGACTCCCTCCAGGACCAGAACCAGTGGGAGTGGTTCTTCGCGGTGACCGCGGACAACGTCAGCCACTTCCGCAACCCGCTCTTCACCACCCTCCAGGGCTTCCCCGACGGCGTGAACCTCATGGCCAACACGGTCATGCTGGGCCTGTCGGTGCCCTTCGCGCCGGTCACCCTGCTCTTCGGCCCGGCGGTCTCGCTCACCCTGGTGATGACGCTGGGCCTGGCCGCGACGGCCGCCGCCTGGTACTGGCTGATCGTGAAAAGGGTCGTACGCCACCGGGTCGCGGCCTTCTTCGGCGCGGCCCTCGCGGCCTTCGCTCCCCCGATGGTCAGCCACGCCAACGCCCACCCGAACTTCATGATCCTGTTCATGGTCCCGCTGATCATCGACCGGGCGCTGCGGCTGTGCACGGGCACCCGGGTGGTGCGCGACGGGGTCGTGCTCGGGCTGATGGCGGCGTACCAGATCTTCCTCGGCGAGGAGCCGCTGCTGCTCGCCGCGATGGGGCTGCTGCTCTTCACGCTCGGCTACGCGGCCGTGCGCAGGGATGTCGCGAAGGAGTCCTGGCGCCCGCTGCTGAACGGTCTGGCGATCGCCGGAGCCGTCTGTCTGCCCCTCGTCCTGTTCCCCCTGTACTGGCAGTTCGCGGGGCCGCAGAGCTACAAGAGCGTGCTGCACGGCGACAACGCCGGCAACAGCCCCCTCGCCCTCCTCTCCTTCGCCGAGCGCTCGCTCGTCGCCGGGAACGCGGAGACGGCGAACGCGCTCTCCCTCAACCCCACCGAGCAGAACGCCTTCTACGGCTGGCCGCTCGCCGTGTTCACCTTCGCGGTCGTCATACGGCTGTGGGACCAGGCCCTCGTCAAGGCGCTCGCCTTCACGACGCTCGCGGCGGCCTTCCTCTCGCTCGGCCCCAAGTTCCGCATCCCGCTGACGGACGTGGTGCTGCCGGGCCCCTGGGCGCTGCTCGCGCACAAGCCGCTCTTCGAGTCGGTGATCGAGGGACGGGTCGCGATGATCTGCGCGCCCGCCCTGGGCATGCTGGTCGCGATCGCGATCGAACGCCTGGTCAGGGTGCGCGGCCTCGGCACGCAGTACGTCGGCCTCGTCGCCGTCGCGGCCGCGCTGATCCCGCTCGTTCCCGCACCCCTCAAGGCCGTGGACCGCGTGGCCGTGCCCGACTTCATCGCCGACGGGACGTGGAAGGCGTACGTCGGCGAGGGCGAGTCGCTCGTCCCGGTGCCCGTGCCCGACCCGGGCAACGCGGAGGCGCTGCACTGGCAGACCGCGGCGGACCTGGGCTTCTCGCTGCCCGGCGGCTACTTCAACGGCCCCTACGGCAAGGATCGCATCGGCATCTACGGCGCCGCGCCCCGCTACACCTCCAACCTCCTGCGCGACGTCCGCTACACCGGCGTCCCCCCGGTCATCGGCAAGAACTGGCGGGCCCAGGCGAAGCGCGACTTCGCCTTCTGGAAGGCGGGCGCGCTGGTGCTGGCCCCGCAGCCGAACGACGCGGTGCTGCGCAAGGCGGTGGACCAGTTGGTGGGGCGGCCCGGGAAGTGGGTCGACGGGGTGTGGGTATGGGACCTGCACGCGGGGAACTGAGCGCGTAGAAGCCGAACCCGAGCACATCCGAGGGGGGACGGGATGCGCCCCGCACGCATTACGCTGCCCTGACCGATATGCCGTCCAAGGAGCTAGAGGAGCTGTCAGTTGGCCTGTGACCTGTGGCTGGTCCCGCTCGTCGACGTGTTGTGCCACACGCCGGACAACCCGTTCGCCGACGAACTCGCGCTCTACAACAAGGCGCTGGCCGAGGCCGGCCTGCCGCCGGTACCGGTGTACCAGTACATGCCGGGGCTGTCCGGCGAGGTCGCCCCGGTCGCGGGCTTCGACTACGACGCGCTGCACTTCCTGCGCCGGGCGTACCTGCTGCAGATGTGCGGCCTGGCGGTGACGCCGGTGGACGAACTCGGCGGCGACTACGAACAGTTGCTGGAGATGTTCGAGACGAACGCCCAGCAGTCGCACCTGGTCTGGCACTACGACCACGCGGGCGCCTACGTCCCGGTGGACTTCCCGCACCCCCTCGCCAACGACGATCTCCTCGCGGGCGGCGGCCCCTTGGGCTCCTCCCAGACGCTGCTGCGCGAACTCGAGTTCGTGGCCCCGTCGATCGGCATAGATCCGGCGAACCCGCCCGTGCCCCCGCAGCCCCCGGCCGCCCCCACGGCCCTGGAGGAACCGGCGGCTCCCGCCCCGTACGACTCCAGCCCGTTCGCCCGCGAGCGCCACGTCTGGCTCGGCCTGCACGCGGCGGCGACGCGGAGCCTGGCACAAGGATCGATGATCATCTTCAGCTAGGGGGCTCCTGCACCGACTGCGAGACGTACCCGCCCCGCCCGTACGGCATCCGCGATCAACTGCCGTACCGGGCGCGGCGGGGCGGTCAGCAGTCCCGGCAGGTCGCTCGCGCCGCCGTCCACCGCAAGCCACCCGGCCTTGAGGTTGGCGAACACCGAGACGGCGTGGCCGACCTGGTAGGGCAGCAGACCGCTGCGCGTGAGCGCGGCGCGCGTCGCACCCAGCGGCGCCGACTCGTAGCGCACCGCACGGCCCAGCTCGCGGGCCAGCACCTCCGCGATGTCGTCGCCGTGCAGCGCGTCGACGCCCTCCAGCTCGTAGACGCGTCCGGCGTGACGTCCGGGGGTCCCGGTGGTGAGGTCGGCGTGGGCCTCCAGCGCCACCCGGGCCGCGACGTCGGCGAGGTCCTCGCGGGCCACCACCGAGATACGGCCGTCGCCGAACGGCGCGCTGAACACGCCTGTCCCGGCGGCCGGTCCGGCGCCCGCGACGGCGAGCCCGACCGGCACCTCCACGTACAGCCCGTTGCGCAGCACAGTGGTGGCGAACGGGGCCGCGGCCAGCCGTTCCTCCGTCCAGCGGTGCGGGACGGCGATGGTGAGGCGCTCGCCGGAACCGGCCAGGCTGGTGTAGATCACATGCCGGACCCCGGCCGCGGCGGCCGCGTCGACGACCGCGCCGTGCCGGGCCAGCACCACGTCGTCCTCGGCGTACCCGGCCGAGACGAACACCAGGACGTCGACGCCCGCGAAGCCGTCCGCCAGGGACGCCGGATCGTCGAAGTCGATACGCCGCTCACCCGAGCCGGGCGCCGGGGAACGCGTCCCCGCGACGACCTCAAGGCCGCCCGGCAGCGCGGCCGCGGCCGCGAGCCGTTCCCGCACCAGCCCGCCGAGAGCGCCGGACACACCGGTCACCAGAATCATGAAATGCCTCCGTGCGATACGTGGTTGCTTCACTGGTGACGACAGCTTCACCGCGCCCAGCGGATCGCATAAGGAGGCACTTCCATGACCGTCACGCACACCGCGGTAACCCCGCAGGTCAACGGGCCGTGCGGGGACGACGACTGCGGGATTCGCGACGTGCTGGACCGCATCGGGGACAAGTGGTCGGTCCTGGTGGTCGTCGAACTCGCCAAGGGCGTACGCCGGTTCCGCGAACTCCAGCGCGCGATTCCGGGCATCTCACAGCGGATGCTCACGGTGACGACGCGCCGGCTGCTCCGCGACGGCCTGGTGCACCGCACCGTCCGCCCGACGATCCCGCCCCGGACCGAGTACCGGCTGACTCCCACCGGCGAGAGCCTCGCCGGGGCCATCGCCGACCTTGCCGACTGGTCCCGTACCCACAAGGCCGCGATCACCGCCGCCCGCGCCCGCTGGGACGCGCAGCAGCCGGAGGACGCGGCCTGAGCCGGTGTCCTGGCCGATGTCCTGGCAGATGTCCTACTTGAGCTGGCCGAGCCCCTTCTGCAGATCCTCCAGGTTCATGATCGGGCAGACCTCGACCGTGGCGTTGAGGTTGGTGAAGAACGGCTCTCCGACGGGTGGGAGCTCGGAGCTCTCCTGCATGTCGAAGACCAGGAGGATGGTGCGCCGACCGCCCAGGGGGCCGAAGTAGGCGGCCTCCGGCTTGATGCGGTCCATCGTTTCCTTGAGCAGGTCCGGCATCTTTCCGCCCTGCAGAACCTCGTTCGCCTTGTCCGGGTCCAATGTCGCCTTGAGCAACACGCGCATCGCACTCACCTTCTCCTGACGGACGCACGCATACGCACACAGAGGTGCACGTTTCAGCCTATGCTCCGCCATCGCCGCACGCCCACTTGTGGGGGCGTGCGGCGGAGCAGTGCCTAGAACACCGGCGTGCCGTTCTGCGTCAGCTTCCAGTTGGCGGCTGCGAAGTCCGCCGGGTCGAGGGCGCCCTTGGCCGTCACGTAGTCGATCATCAGTTGACGGATCTGGTCCGTCGAGCTGTACGCGATGTCGGCGGAGGCGATGTGCGGGTAGCCGCTGCCGCCGTTGGCGCGGTAGTTGTTGACGGCGACGACGAAGACCTGGTCGGCCGTGACGGCCGCGCCCTTGTAGGAGAGGTTCTTGATGCGGGAGCCCTCCGGCTGCGCGATGTCGATGTCGTAGTCGACGCCCGCGGCCGTGTCGTACATGTAGTCCCAGAAGCTGTTGGCGTTCGTCACGGTCGCCGTGTCGACCTTCGTGCCGGACGGGACCTGGTGGTAGTACTTCGCCGCGTACTCCAGGTAGTCCTTGAGCTGGGCGCCGGTGAGCTTCTTGCCGTACAGGGTGTTGTCGTAGATGTAGAGGCCCGCGACGTCGCGGATCGTGACGTCGCCCTGCGGGATGTCGGCGGTGCGGCTGAAGGGCGCGGCGACGGAGATCAGCGGGAGCGCGGCGTCGGCCGTGGAGAGGCCGGCCGCGACCGCCTTCGCCTGGACCAGGTGGATGAAGTCCATGATCGGCACGTCCTTCCAGCAGGACTCGGCGGCGGAGAGGTCCGCCGTGCAGGTGCCGACCGGTGTGTTGACGTACTTCACGACCAGGTCGTGGTCGGCCTTGAGGAGGCCCGTGATCTCCGCGTCCTCCTCGACCGTGTTGCTGTTGAGGGTCTGCGCCTTGGTGCTGGTCACCTTCCACTGCCCGTGGACGAGTTCGAGCTCGAAGTCGAAGACGGTCAGGCGCATGCCGTAGCAGTACGGCTCGGAGAGGACGACGTCCTTGCCGGTCTCCTTGTTGGTCACCGTGTAGGAGGAGACCTCGGTGTGCGTGTGACCGACCAGGATCGCGTCGATGCCGGGGACCTGCTCGGCGACGAGATTCGACGCGTTCTCGACGTACGGGAGTTCACTGCCGTACGACGAACTGCCGTCCAGGCCCGAGTGGTCGGTGAGGAAGACGACGTCGCAGCCGAGGGCGCGCAGCCGCGGAACGTACTTCTTCGCCTGCTCGACGAGGCCCGGGAACACCATCTTCCCGGCGACGTTGTCCTTGTCCCACAGGGCGATGCCGGGGTTCGTCAGGCCGAGGATGCCGACCTTGATATCGGGGGCGCCGGGCACACAGATCCGCTTCACGGTGTACGGGTGGAAGGCGGGGCGGAGCGTCTTCGCGTCGAGGGCGTTGGCGCCCAGGAGGGGGAAGTGGCACTGGCTCTCGAACTTGCGGAGCGTGTCGATGCCGTAGTTGAACTCGTGGTTGCCGAGCGCGGCGGCGTCGTACTTCATGGCGTTCATCGCGACCGCCATGGGGTGCTTCGGGCCCTTGTGGCCGTCGGTTCCCGTGATGGGGTCGACCTTCGCGTAGTAGTACGCGAGGGACGTGCCCTGGATGATGTCGCCCGCGTCGACGAGGAGTACGCGGTGCTCGCCCTTGGCGGCGCGCTGCTGCTTGATGAGCGTGGCGACGCGCGCGACGCCCACGGAGTTGCCCGCCTTGTCCTGGTACGCGGCGTCCGTGTAGTAGTCCCAGTCGAAGACATGGCTGTGCAGGTCCGTGGTGCCCAGGATGGAGAACGACCAGGTGCGGGGCCTCCGCGTGTGGTTCTCGTGCTGCGTTCCGGGCTGCGCCGCGGCCTGCGCGGGCGTCGCGCCGACGGCTCCTGCCACGGCGACGGCCGCACCGGTGGCTGCCGACTTCTGCATGAACTCCCGGCGGTCCATGGGGTTGACGGGCATACGGGTCTCCTGGGACTGGCGTTTCGCGGGCAGAGGGATGAGCCTGGCGGGACTACACGCGTAGATCCTGGCCCCGCCCCCGCCCGTCCGGAACCAGGAACAGGCCATGTCCGGGTCAAGTCTCTGCGAAGCGCCCCACGCGAACGCCCCCGGGCGGCCGAAGCCGCCCGGGGGCGCACATGAGTCGCCGTACGGCCATCCCGCCGTACCGCCCTACCGTCCTACCGCCGTGCTAGATGAACGAGTTGATCTCGATCGTCTCGTCGCGGCCCGGGCCCACGCCGATCGCGGAGATCGGGGCGCCGGACATCTCCTCCAGGGCCTTCACGTAGTCCTGGGCGTTCTTCGGGAGGTCCTCGAACGTCTTGGCCTTGGTGATGTCCTCGGACCAGCCCGGGAGGGTCTCGTAGATCGGCTTCGCGTGGTGGAAGTCGGTCTGGGAGTACGGGAGTTCCTCGACGCGCTTGCCGTCGATCTCGTACGCCACGCAGACCGGGATCTCCTCCCAGCCGGTGAGCACGTCGAGCTTCGTCAGGAAGAAGTCCGTCAGGCCGTTCACACGGGTCGCGTAGCGGGCGATCACCGCGTCGAACCAGCCGCAGCGGCGGTCACGGCCGGTCGTCACACCACGCTCGCCGCCGATACGGCGCAGCGCCTCGCCGTCCTCGTCGAACAGCTCGGTCGGGAAGGGACCGGAGCCGACACGGGTCGTGTACGCCTTCAGGATGCCGATGACCCGGCTGATCCTGGTCGGGCCGACACCCGCGCCGGTGCACGCGCCACCCGCGGTCGGGTTCGACGACGTCACGAACGGATACGTGCCGTGGTCGATGTCGAGAAGCGTGCCCTGGCCGCCCTCGAAGAGGACCACCTTGTCGTCCTCGAGCGCCTTGTTCAGGATCAGGACCGTGTCCGCGACGTACGGCTTCAGCCGGTCCGCGTAGCTCAGCAGCTCCTCGACGACCTGCTCCACCTCGATGGCGCGGCGGTTGAAGACCTTGGTGAGGAGCTGGTTCTTGCCGTCGAGCGCCGCTTCGACCTTCTGCGTCAGGATCGACTCGTCGTAGAGGTCCTGGATGCGGATGCCGACGCGGTTGATCTTGTCCGCGTACGTCGGGCCGATACCGCGCCCGGTCGTGCCGATCTTGCGCTTCCCGAGGAAGCGTTCCGTCACCTTGTCGACGGTGACGTTGTACGGCGTGATGACGTGAGCGTTTCCGCTGATCAGGAGCTTGGACGTGTCAACGCCTCGCTCGTTCAGTCCGTTCAGCTCGGAGAACAGGACCGACGGGTCGACGACGACTCCGTTTCCGATCACCGGAGTGCACTCCGGCGTGAGGATTCCGGAAGGGAGGAGGTGGAGGGCGTACTTCTGATCGCCAACGACTACCGTATGGCCGGCGTTGTTGCCGCCCTGGTAGCGCACCACATAGTCCACGGATCCACCGAGCAGGTCGGTGGCCTTTCCCTTGCCTTCGTCACCCCACTGAGCACCGAGCAGCACAAGTGCGGGCACAGGCGTACACCCCTTCCGGGCGGGGCATGTCCAAGGTCGGGGACGTACGCGGCTGAACATGTGTACGGCTGCGTACGCCGGCGACCACCTTTGGCCGCGACCGTCGGACCGGATGCCCCGGAATAGACGAAGCCCCTGGCGCAATAGCGCAAGGGGCTCTTGCACAAAGATGCTACCCGAGGAAGCGAGGCATGACCGAGGTGGCGGCTTCCGACCAGCTTCTGGTGGTCATCGACCCGGTCGCCCGTCGCAGTGACGGTGAGTCGGTACGGATCGCAAAAGACGTGCTCAGCGCAGGTGCGAGCGCCAAAGTGTGCCTCCCCGAGGGGCCCGAGGAATTCGCCCGCGCACTGGCCCGAAGAGGGTCGAGACGGCCTGTCGTGGTGGGCGACGACCGGGCTCTGCTGCGCGCGGTGGCCCTGCTGCACCGACGGCGGGAACTCGCCACGTGCGGGCTGTCCCTCGTGCCCGTCGGGGGTGCGCTCTCGCTGGCGCGCGCCCTGGGGGTGCCCACGGGAGCCGTGGCGGCGGCCCGGGCTGTCCTCGACGGGACGGAACGGCGGCTGGACCTGCTGGTGGACGACAGCGACGGGGTGGTGCTGGGGGCGCTGCGGATACCCGCGGCGACCGTTCCGGCGCCGGTGGGGGCCGCGGAGAGGGCGCCCGCGGGTCCCGGGCATCCGTGGCTGCGTACGTGCCAGTCGCTCGTGCGCACGCTGGCCGCGCGGCCGGCGCGGGTGGCTTCCGTCCCCGGGCCCGGGGGCGGGTCCCGGTCGGTCCGGCTGCGCGTCGAGGTCGACGGCGTGACCGTGGTCGACCTCGATCAGCCCGTGGAGGCCCTGTCGGTGACGCCGGGGGCCTCGGGAGGCGCGGAGGTCGAGATCCACCCGCTGTCCGTGGGCGCGGCCGCCTCCCCCCTGCTGGCCGTCGGGAAGCGCGTCACCGTCTCCGGGCCGGACTTCCGCTACCGGGCGGACTCGGTGATCAGCGGGCCCGTGCGGACCCGGACGTGGACGGTGCGCGAGGGGGCCTGGGGCCTCACGCTGCCGGGCTGAGCGTCGCATGCGACCGCGGCCCGGGGTCGCGACACCCATCCCAAAGGTCTACGAGACAAATATTTAACGCCGATACCTTTACGCGGACTCATTCACCCAGGAGGATTCCGGCTCAGGCGGACACACTGAGCGCAGCAGGAAGGGTGCCACTCCATGGCCGTACAAGAGGACCTGGCCCCCGGAGCCGGAGAAGCGGCGGACGCTTCCGAAGGGGCGCCCGGAAGCACCGTTCACCGGCTCAAACCGAACGCCATCGGCCTGCTCGGCGTGGTCTTCATGGCGATCGCCACCGCCGCGCCGATCACCGCCATGACAGGGAACGTGCCCTTCATGGTCTCCGCCGGAAACGGCATCGGCGCCCCGGCGAGCTATCTCGTCGCAATGGTCGTCCTGGCAATCTTTGCGGTCGGCTTCACCTCGATGGCGAAGCACATCACCTCCACGGGCGCCTTCTACGGCTTCATCTCCTACGGTCTCGGCCGCACCGTGGGCCTCGCCTCGGGACTGCTCGCGACCTTCGCGTACGTCGTCTTCGAGCCGGCCCTGATCGGCATCTTCTCGACCTTCGCGACCACCACCCTCAAGGACCAGACCGGCCTCGACATCCCGTGGTGGGCCTTCGCGGTCCTGATGCTCGCGATCAACTCGGTGGGCACCTGGTTCGGCGTCTCGGTCGCCGAGAAGCTGCTCGTCGTGCTGCTGGCCACCGAGGTCACGGTCCTCGCCGCGATGGCGGTGTCCGTCGCCGCGCACGGCGGCGGCCCGAACGGCTTCACCTTCGGCCCGGTCAACCCGGTCAACGCCTTCAAGGGCACCAGCGCCGGCCTCGGCCTCTTCTTCGCGTTCTGGTCGTGGGTCGGCTTCGAGTCGACGGCGATGTACGGCGAGGAGTCCCGCGACCCCAAGAAGATCATCCCCAAGGCAACGATGATCTCGGTCCTCGGCGTCGGCGTCTTCTACGTCCTCGTCTCCTGGATGGCCATCACCGGCAACGGCGAGGCCGACGCGGTGAAGGCCGCCTCCTCCGCCAACCCGCTCGCCCTCTTCTTCAACCCCACCGAGCGCTACGTCGGCCACTGGGCCGTCGACGTCATGCAGTGGCTGATGATCACCGGCTCGCTGGCCTGCGGCATGGCCTTCCACAACTGCGCCGCCCGCTACATGTACGCGCTCGGGCGCGAGGGCGTCCTGCCGTCCCTTCAGCGCACCATCGGCCGCACCCACCCACGGCACGGCTCCCCGCACATCGCGGGCATCGTCCAGTCGGTCATCAGCGCCGTCCTGATCGGCGCGTTCTGGATCGCCGGCAAGGACCCGTACACCGGCACCTACGTCCTGCTCGCCATTCTCGGCACCATGGCGATCCTGGTCGTGCAGGCCGTGTGCTCGTTCGCGGTGCTCGCCTACTTCCGCAGGAACCACCCCGAGAGCCGGCACTGGTTCAGGACGTTCACCGCCCCACTGGCCGGCGGGATCGCGATGCTCGCGGTGGTCGTCCTGCTGGTGTCGAACATGGGGGTCGCGGCCGGCACGGAGTCCGGTTCGCTGGTCCTGCGGGCGACCCCGTGGATCGTCGCGCTGATCGCGGTGGGCGGACTCGTGTACGCCACCTATCTGAAGCGGCGCCGACCGGAGCGGTACGCGCTGCTGGGGCGGACGGTGCTGGAGGAGACGAAGGAGCGGTAGGGCACGGCGGGGCGTGCCCGCGGCCTCAGGAAGAGCCGAACAGTCTCTCGCGTTCGACGCGCCAGCGGCCCATCATCTCCTGGACCTCGCCCCCCATGAACTCGAAGAAGGCCAGCGTCTCGGCGAGCCGGCGCCCCGCGGGGGTGTCGGCTCCCAGGGCGACCACCCCGTCGCGCAGCCCGTCCTCCCAGCGCTTGATGATGGCCTCGCGGTTGGTGATCGCCTCGTACCACTGATCGCTGTGCACCCGGTAGCGCTCCCGGCGCGAACCGGGCTCCCGCTCCCGTGAGACCAGATGCACCTGCGCCAGATAGCGCACCGCCCCGGACACCGCGGCGGGGCTGATCCGCAACTGCTCGCCCAGCTCGGTCGAGGTGAGCGCCCCGGTGTCGGACGCGAGCAGCGCGGCGAACACACGCGCGGGCATCCTCGGCACGCCCGCTTCGACCAGCTGCGCCGCGAAGTGCTCGACGAACCGCGAGACCGACTCCGGGTCGCGCCCCGCCTTCGATTCCGTCATGGCCCCACCCTATCCGGCATTCATACGCTTCCTTAACTTCACAAATTTCTGAAAGAAGCGTACGTTCCGAAGCATGACGAAGGCAATCACCGTCTCCGGACTGCACAAGTCGTTCGGCAAGACGCACGCCCTGGACGGCCTCGACCTGGACGTCGAGACCGGTGAGGTCCACGGCTTCCTCGGCCCGAACGGCGCCGGCAAGTCCACCACCATCCGCGTTCTGCTCGGCCTGCTGCGCGCCGACTCGGGCGCGGCGCAGCTGCTGGGCCGCGATCCCTGGGCCGACGCGGTCGAACTGCACCGCCGGATCGCCTACGTCCCCGGTGACGTCACCCTGTGGCGCAACCTCTCCGGCGGCGAGGTCATCGACCTGTACGGGCGGCTGCGCGGCGGGCTCGACACCGGGCGCCGCGCCGAGCTGATCGAACGCTTCGAGCTGGACCCCACCAAGAAGGGCCGCACGTACTCCAAGGGCAACCGGCAGAAGGTCGCCCTCGTCGCCGCCTTCGCCTCGGACGTCGACCTGCTGATCCTGGACGAACCGACGTCGGGCCTCGACCCGCTGATGGAGGAGGTCTTCCAGCGCTGCGTCGAGGAGGAGCGCGACCGCGGCCGCACGATCCTGCTCTCCTCCCACATCCTCAGCGAGGTCGAGGAGTTGTGCGACCGGGTCAGCATCATCCGCCGGGGCGTCACCGTCGAGACGGGCTCGCTCACCGACCTGCGCCACCTGACGCGGACGAGCGTGACCGCCGAACTCGCGGGCGCCCCCAACGGGTTGGCGCGGCTGCCGGGCGTGCACGACCTGGACGTACAGGGCCGTCGCGTCCGACTCCAGGTCGACACGGACAAACTCGACGCCGTACTGCGGTCGTTGACCGACTCGGGCGTACGGTCCCTGACGTCGAAGCCGCCGACCCTGGAGGAGCTGTTCCTGCGCCACTACCAGGACGAGGAGGTGGCGGCGCGATGACGTCCCTCGTGGGCACGGGGGTGCTGCTGCGCTTCAACCTGCGCCGCGACCGGGTGATGATCCCGGTGTGGGTGGCGGTGAACGCCCTGATGGTCCTCTCCATGCCGAACACGCTGAAGGGCCTGTACGGCACCGAGGCCGAGCGCACCGACCTGCTGCACCAGGTCGCCACCAACTCCTCCTTCCGCTCCCTGATCGGCCCCGTCTTCGGCGACTCCCTCGGCGCCCTCACCGCCTGGCGCGTCGGCGTCTACGCGGGCGCCCTCGCCGCCGTCACCGGCCTTCTGGTCGTCGTACGGCACACCCGCGACGAGGAGGAGAGCGGCCGGCAGGAGCTGATCGCCTCCGCCGCGGTGGGCCGGCGCGCCTCGCTGACGGCGGCGCTGGGGGCGGCCGCGGTCGCGAACGCCGTCCTGGCCCTGCTGATCACGGCCGGGCTGGCCGGGCAGGGGACGGCGGGCGCGCTGGCCTTCGGGCTCGGGATCGCGGGCGTCGGGGCGGTGTTCGCCACGATGGCGGCGATCGTCGCGCAGTTCACGCAGAGCGCACGGCTCGCGCGCGGGCTCACGGCCGCGATCCTGGGCGCCGCCTTCGTGCTGCGCGCGGCGGGCGACTCGACGACCGACGACGGCTCGTCCGTGCTGACCTGGCTCTCGCCGCTCGGCTGGCTGGAGAACCTGCGGCCGTACGCGCACGAACGCTGGTGGGTGCTCCTGCTGTTCGCGGCGGCCGTGCTGATCCAGGGCGCGGTGGCGTACGCGCTCGCCGGGCGCCGGGACGTCGGCATGAGCTTCATGCCCACCCGGCCCGGACCTGCCGTCGGCCGCCTCGGCACGGCGGCGGCACTGGCCTGGCGGCTGCAACGCGGGAGCGTGCTGGGCTGGAGCATCGGCTTCTTCCTCGCCGGAGTGGTCTACGGCGGCCTGACGGAGGGCGCGGCCGATCTGGTCGGCGACAACAAGAACGCCCGAGAGATCTTCGAGCGGATGGGCGGTCACAGCGGCCTGACGGACGCCTTCCTCGCCTCGATGGTCGGGATGCTCGGGCTGGTCGCCGCGCTGTACGTCGTCGGCTCCGTCCTGCGGCTGCACGGCGAGGAGACGTCCGGCAGGGCGGAACCCGTGCTGGCGAACGCCGTTGGGCGGCTGCGGTGGGCCGCCGGGCACCTGGTGATCGCCTTCGGGGGCGCCTTGCTGATCATGCTGCTCGCGGGCCTGGGCTTCGCGGTCGGATACGGCAAGGAGGCCGGGCCGATCCTGGCCGCGTGCCTCGTACAGGTCGCCGGGGTCTGGGTCGTCGGCGGGCTCGCGGTGATGCTGCACGGGATTGCTCCGCGGGGCGCGACGGCGGCGTGGGGCGTGGCCGGGGCGGTCCTGCTGATCGGCTGGGTGGGTCCCGCCCTGGACGCTCCCCGGGCGGTACTGGACCTGTCGCCCTTCGGCCACCTCCCGAAGCTGCCGGGCGGGGCGATGCAATGGCAACCCGTGCTGATCCTGCTCGGGCTCGCTGCGGTACTGGTGGCGGGCGGACTGGCGGGTCTGCGGCGCCGCGACCTGACGACCTGACCGGCGCGGGAACCCCGAAGCGGCCCCCGTACGTCTCTCCCGGGCATGGGACAACGTACGGAGGCCGCCGCCGGCTGTCTGATCGCGGCCGTCGGCGCGGGCGCGGGGCTCGCGGTGTGGGCCGTCGACGTCCGCAAGCGGCTCTGGCGGTTCGAGCAGGCACCCGACTGGCGCGTGCTCTACGCCGAACTGCCGCTGGCGATCCTCGGCGGAACCGCCGCCGCCCTGGGCGTCTGGGCCCTGCTCCGGCGGCTCAGACCGCGACGCTGAGCCCCTCCAGGCCCCGGATCACGAAGTTCGGCTTGCGTCCCGGCTCCGCCGCCAGGCTCAGCGTCGGGGCCTTCGTCAGCAGAGCCGTCATGGAAGCCGCCAGCTCTATACGGGCCAGGGGCGCGCCGATGCAGTAGTGGATGCCCGCGCTGAAGGAGATGTGCGGGTTGTCGGCGCGCGTCAGATCCAGGCGCTCGGGGTCCTGGAAGACCTCGGGGTCGTGGTTGGCGGAACCGAAGAGCATCGCGATCTCGGACCCGCGCGGGATCGTCGTCCCGGCGATCTCGATGTCGTCCAGCACCCAGCGCTCGAAGAGCTGAAGCGGGGTGTCGTAGCGCATCAGCTCCTCCACGGCGGACGGGACGAGGGTGTGGTCCGCGCGCAGGGCCGCCAGCTGGTCGGGGTGGCGGAACAGCGTCCACCAGCCGTTCACCGTCGAGTTCACCGTCGCCTCGTGCCCCGCGTTCAGCAGCAGGACACAGGTGGAGATCATCTCCTGCTCGGTCAGCCGGTCGCCCTCGTCGTACGCCGCGATCAGCCCCGAGATCAGGTCCTCCCCCGGCTCCTTGCGGCGGACCTCGATCAGCTCCCGCAGGTACTCGCTGAACTCGACCGACGCCCGCACCGCCCGCGCCGCCGTCTCCTCGGACGGGTTCAGCTCGTACATCCCGCAGATGTCCGCCGACCACGGCCGCAGCGGCGCCCGGTCGGACTCCGGGATGCCCAGCATCTCCGCGATCACCGCGACCGGCAGCGGCTCGGCGACATCGGTCAGCAGATCGCCGCCGCCCGCCTCGACCAGCCCTGCCACCAGGTCGTTCGCCAGCTTGTGCACATACGGCTTGAGCTGCTCCACCGTCCGCGGTGTGAACGCCTTCGACACCAGCCGCCTGATGCGCGTGTGGTCCGGCGGCTCCAGGTCGAGCATCCCGTGGTCGTTGAGCACATGGAACGGTTCCTGCTCCGGCGGCGGCGCCGTCCGCCCGAAGTCCTCGTGCGTGAACCGGTGCTGGTACGTCCGCCCCAGCCGCCGGTCCCGCAGCAACGCCGACACGTCCGCATGGTGCGGGACGAGCCACTGCCCCGTCGGCTCGTAGTAGTGCACGCGGCCCTGGGCACGCAGCTCGGCATAGGCGGGGTACGGGTCGGCGAGGAACGCAGGGTCCCAGGGATCAAAGGCTGCCATGACCGGACGCTAGCCCGAGCCGCCCCCCGCTGACCAGGGGTGTCTCGCGGCGCGGCCCTCTCGTCATCCCACCGGCGGGAGACGACACGGGCTCCTCACCCCGGCGTGACCAGTCGCGCCTCGTACGCAAACACCGCCGCCTGCGTGCGGTCCCGCAGGCCCAGCTTCACCAGGATGCGGCTGACATGGGTCTTGATGGTGGACTCGGCGACGAACAGCCGCTCCGCGATCTCCGCGTTGGACAGCCCCTGCGCGATCAGCACCAGCACCTCCGTCTCCCGCTCGGTCAGGTCCCCGTACGCCGCCTGCGCCGCGGCCGGGAACCTGGGCGCGTCGCCGAGCTTGGAGAACTCCGTGATGAGGCGCCGGGTCACGGACGGCGCGAGCAGCGCCTCCCCGGCCGCCACCACCCGTACGCCGTCGGCGAGCTGGCGTGCCGAGGCGTCCTTGAGCAGAAAGCCGGAGGCTCCCGCGCGCAGCGCCTGGTACACGTACTCGTCGAGGTCGAAGGTGGTCAGCACGAGGACCTTCGCACTGCTGTCCGCGGCGACGATCTCCCGGGTGGCCTCGATGCCGTTCAGTTCCGGCATGCGGATGTCCATCAGGACGACGTCCGGTGCGAGTTCCCGCACCCGCTCGACCGCCTCCCTTCCGTTGACCGCCTCGCCGACCACCTCGATACCCGGCATCGCGCCGAGCAGCACCGAGAACCCCTCGCGGACCATCATCTGGTCGTCGGCGATCAGGACGCGGATGGTGCCGTCCGTGGTGCCGTCCGTCATGCGGACTCCTCCGTCTCCGGCGCGGGCACCGGCAGGAACACCGTCACCTCGTACCCCCCGTCGTCCGTCGCCCCGGTCGTCATCTCGCCGTCCAGCATCACCACCCGCTCCCGCATACCGGTCAGGCCGTGGCCGGCGCCGGGTGACGGCTTCACCAGGCCCCGCGCAGGGCCGTTGACTATGCGCAGGCCGAGTCCGCCGAGCACGTAGCCGATCTCGACGCGGGCGCCGGCGCCGGGCGCGTGCCGCAGGCTGTTGCTGAGGGCCTCCTGGACGATGCGGTACGCCGACAGCTCCACGCCCTGCGGCAGCTCGCGTATCGCCCCGGTGACCACCTTGTCCACGACGAGGCCCGCGTCACGCACGTTCTCCAGGAGCCGGTCGAGGTCGGCGAGCGTGGGCTGCGGGGCGTCCGGGGCCTCGTAGTCCTCCGCCCGGACGACGCCGAGGACACGGCGCAGTTCGGTCAGTGCCGCCACCGCGTTCTCCCGGATCGTGGCGAAGGCCTGCTCCAGCTCCGGCGGCGGGTTCTCCACCCGGTACGGCGCGGCCTCCGCCTGGATGGCCACCACCGACATGTGGTGGGCGACCACGTCGTGCAGCTCGCGGGCGATCGTCGTGCGCTCTTCGAGAAGGGTGCGCTTGGAACGCTCGTGCGCGGTCACCGTCTGCTGCGCGGTCACCTTCTGCGCCGCCTCGTGGCGTATGTGCACGACGGTGACGACCAGCAGCGCCAGGGCGGAGACGACCATCATCGGTCCGGTGTTCGAGGCGAAGTGCCCGCTGCCGAAGAAGCTCTCGACAACGAGTCCGTACGCCGCGGTCAGCGCCCACATCCACGCCGCCGTGCGTGGTCGGGTCCGCAGCGCCACGACCGTGAGGACCACGAGGTGGGCGGCGAAGCTGCCGGGCTGCCACGGCCAGTCGCCGGTCCAGCCGCCGAACGTCCCGGTGATCGGTACCACCGCGACGGACAGCCAGAAGGCGCCGACCGGCCGGACCAGCGTCAGCAGGATCGGGCACAGCACGAAGAGGACGCCCAGCGGGAGGTTGAGCTGACGGCTGGCCTGGTCGTTCGCCGAGACGCCGATGGCCGTCGCCAGCACTCCGGCGGCCGCCACCACGGCGTGCGGGATCCACACCGCCTTCTCCCGGATGCGCGGCGGCAGCCGCCGCGTCAACGGGCCGTCCACCCGCATGCGGGGCAGCGGCCGGTAGGCGAAGGCATCGTGGAACAGATCCTGCCGCAGCCCGCGCAGGGCGTCCGCGGCCAGCCGGAATTCCGGGCTGCGCGGCTTGGCCCTGCCGGGTGGCGTCGTCTGCGTCTGGGTCGTCTCGGTCACGTTCAAAACGGTAGGCCAGAACGGGGTCGCGGTCGTCACCAGTGAGGGGGGTCCTGCGGGATCCGTCTCAGGTACTACGGGTATGTCCCGGGGGACCACCGGGGACGGAGCGGGCTCAGTAGCCCGACGGGCGCACCAGCCCCGACTCGTAGGCGAACACCGCCGCCTGGGTGCGGTCGCGCAGCCCCAGCTTCACCAGGATGCGGCCCACGTGCGTCTTCACGGTCTGCTCGGCGACGACGAGCCGCTCGGCGATCTCCGCGTTCGACAGGCCCTGCGCGATGAGCGCGAGGACCTCCGTCTCGCGTTCGGTCAGCTCGCCCACACGCTGCTTGAGCGGGGCGCGGGGCGTGGCATTGAGGCGGGAGAACTCCGCGATGAGCCGGCGCGTGATGCCCGGGGCGAGCAGTGCGTCGCCCGCCGCCACCACCCGCACCGCCTCGGCGAGCTGCTCGGCGGACGCGTCCTTCAACAGGAACCCGGACGCGCCGGAGCGCAGCGCGTCGTACACGTACTCGTCGAGGTCGAAGGTGGTGAGCACCAGCACTCTGATGTGCGGGGTGGCCTCGGTGATGCGGCGGGTCGCCTCGATGCCGCCGATCTCGGGCATGCGGATGTCCATCAGGACGACGTCCGGGGCCAGTTCGGCGACCTTCGCGATCGCGTCCCGGCCGTCGACCGCCTGGCCGACCACCTCGATGCCGGGCTGGGCGTTGAGCAGCACGGTGAAGCCCTGCCGGACCATCTGCTGGTCGTCGGCGATCAGTACGCGGATGGTGCCGCTCGTCATGGGGTCTCTTCTCCTGGACCTGGGGAGTCGTGGACGGCCGAATCGCCGTCGGGGGAGCGGTCGTCGGCGGGGGCGACTCCGTTGCGGGGCAGGAAGGCCGCGACCACGAAGCCGCCGTGCGACGTCTCGGACGTCACGAGGGTGCCACCGAGCATCGCGGCACGCTCCCGCATGCCGAGCAGTCCGTGCCCCGCGCCCGGGGAGGGCGGGGCGGCCCGCTCGGGTCTGGAGTTGATGACCCTTACCTGCAGGCCGCGCGGGAAGTGCGTGAGCTCCACCCGGACGACGGAACCGGGCGCGTGCCGCAGGGCGTTGCTGAGCGCCTCCTGGATGATCCGG
Organism: Streptomyces sp. NPDC005485; assembly: GCF_040606085.1. NCBI lineage: Bacteria > Bacillati > Actinomycetota > Actinomycetes > Kitasatosporales > Streptomycetaceae > Streptomyces > Streptomyces sp. NPDC005485. The sequence goes on from NZ_JBEXDZ010000009.1 coordinate 74,837, forward strand.
TACGCCGACAGCTCCACACCGGGCGCGAGCGGCAACGCCTCCCCGGTGATCTCGGTGTGCACGTCGAGCCCGGCGGCGCGGGTGTTCTCCACGAGTGCGTCGAGGCGGTCGAGCGTGGGCTGCGGAGCGTGCGGGGCGGCGCCCGTCCCGGCCCCGAGACCGTACGGATCGTCGGGGTTCTCTGAGCGCAGGACGCCGAGGACGCGGCGCAGCTCCGTCAGCGCCTCCAGCGCGTTGTGCCGGATGCCCTCCAGGTTCTCCTTCAGCTCCTGGGAAGGGTTGTCGACCAGGTGCGGGGCGACCTGGGCCTGGATGGAGATCACCGACATGTGGTGGGCGACCACGTCGTGCAGCTCGCGCGCGATGCGGCTGCGCTCCTCCAGAAGCGTGCGGCGGGCGCGCTCCTCGGCGGTCAGCGAGGCCTGCTGGACGAGCTCGGTGCGGGCTTCTCGGCGACCGCGCAGGGCGGTGCCGAGGAGGACGACGGCCGCGAAGACCACGAGCGCGAAGACACCCGTCGACGTGTACAGGGGGCCGCCCAGGATCCCCTGCAGGAGGTACGTCACCAGCGCCGTCCCGGCCAGCGCCTCGGCGGCCACACGCGTGGGCACCCGCAGCGCGACGAGGAACAGCACGAATGCCTGCGCGATGATCGCGGACATGCTCCACGGCCAGTTGGGGCCCGGGGGAACCATCATCGGCATGTGCGAGCGCGCGCCCTGGGCCGCCACGACGGTACCGGCCAGCGACAGCCACCATGCGGGCAGCGGCCGCCACAGGGCGAGGACCATGGCCACGCCCTGTGCGACCCCGGCCGCCACGGCCAGCGCCACACCCAGTCCGTAGTCGTCGTCCATCTCGTTTCTGCCCGTGAGCACGATGACGAGCGCGACGATGCAGATCACCACGTGCGGAAGCCACCGCAGTCGGCGCGGCCGGGACATCGGGGGAAGCGGGAGGGAATCGCCCGTCACGAGATCGGCGCGGAGCATGCGGAGGAGAACGAGGACGCGATGCCCGACCCACTCCGGGAGGGAGATACGAGCCCCCGCCCCCGACACCGGAGCCACGCCCGCGGACGTCTCCGCCCGCCGGGACCCGTCCGGGTCCGTGCCCTCGGGCGCACCCCGGCGGCGGTCCGCGTCGTCGCCGTGTCCCCCGGCCGCCTGCTCCTTCTCCTCCACGAGGGCAACCCTAGGCACCGCGTACCGCCTTCGTCCCCGCCCGGGTGGACCGGCGGTGGACGGCGACCACCCGCGAGGGACGGGCGGTGCGGCGGCGCCGGCGGCCGGACTGTTCGTAGGAGCGAAAGGCCGCCCAGCAGACCGTCAGGGCGAGCGCGAAGGCCGGCAGCCAGAGCAGGCGGGACAGCACCCAGTCCAGACCGTCGGGGGTGGTGTGCAGACCGGGGAGACGGCCCGCGCGCAGGCCCAGGGCGGTGACCGCCATCATCCCCGTCTGGTGCCACAGGAATATCGTCATCGCCGACAGGTTGACCAGGGCCACGGCCGCCCAGGCCACGGGGCGCCGCATCACCCGGCGCAGCGGCTCGCGCAGCAGCAGGGCGAGACCGCACTGCGCCAGGCCGAAGGCGACGGCGGCCAGCGTCGGCGGGTTGAGGTTGGAGACCGCGGCGCCCGGAACACCGACCATCGACGCCGGATACCCCGCCCACGCCACCAGCCCCGCGGTCGCCGCCGCGCCGAGTCCGAACAGCACCCAGCCCGCGCGGCGCCGGTCCAGCTCACCGCGCGTCCACGCCGCACCCAGGGTGTACGGCACCATCCAGCCGGCCGCGACATTGACCCAGCCAAGCCACGAAGGACCACCGAGGCCGAAGCGGACGAGGTCCACGTGGAGGACGACGGCCAGCGGCCACAGCGGGTTGAGGCGGCTCAGCAGCGGGGTCGCCGCCGTCAGCCCGGCGAAGACCAGCAGGAACCACAGCGGGGACAGCGCGAGCTTCGCCAGCGCGTGCACCGTCTCCACGCCCGTGCCCGACACGAGCAGCCCGGCCGCGATCACCGTCCACACGATCACCACGACGGCCACCGGCCTGAAGAGCCGGGCGAGGCGGCTGCCCAGCCACTGACCGTACATCGTGCCGCGCGCCCGCGCCGACGCGTAACTCTTCGTCGCCACATGGCCGCCCACCAGGAAGAACACGGCGAGTGTCTGGAAGAGCCAGGAGATCGGGGCCAGCCATGGCATGTGCTGCAGCGGGCTCGCCGTGTGCAGGGCGCCGCCGTCGTCCGCGACCAGGGCCGTCACCAGCCAGTGGCCGAGCACGACGCCGAGGATCGCGAGGGCACGCAGGGCGTCGACGGCGCGGTCGCGCTCCGCGGGGGTGGCGGCGTCGATGCGGCGGGCTCCGGCACGCAGGCCGTGCATGCGCCTGCGTATGACGCCCGTGTGGCCAGGGGGTGTTTTGAAACACCCCCTAGGCATGGGTCACCTCCGAGGTGTCGCCGAGGGTGATCCGGGCGAGGTTGTCGAGGGACTCCGAGCCCGGTGCGAAGTAGTCGCTGTGACCGCCGCCGCCCGCCGCGAACACGCGGGCGCCGAAGTCCGGGGAGACCGGGTCGGTGCCGAAGCCGACGGTCGTGCCGAAGAGGTCCGCGTGGAGGTGCGGAACGTTCGCCACCCAGTCGTCGGCGCCGCGGGCCGCCCAGACCCGGGCGGACGTGTGCAGCCCCGCCGCCGAGTCCGCGCCGGTGCCCGGGCTGCCGACGAGGGCGATGTCGTCCACGTCCAGCCCGTGCGCCGCTCGGCCGCAGACCACCGTGCCGTACGAGTGGCACAGCACGGATATGTGCGCCGACCGCCCGACCACGCCCCGCAGTTCCCGTACGAACCCCCGCAGGTGCGGGGCCGCGTCCTCGGCCCGCCCCGGCGTCAGGACCGTGGTGCTGACGGTGCCCGGCGTCTCGTAGCCGAGCCAGGCGACGACGGCCGTGTGCGGGCCGAGCCGGTGGTGCAGGGCGAGAGCGCCCGCGCGGAAGCGGTTGTAGGTGTCCAGGCTCGTGTCGGAACCGGGGACGAGCACCGCGACGCGGTCGGCGTGCGCGAGGTCGCCGAGGACCTCGACCGCCTGGCCCGCGTCCCGGCCGTCGAACGAGAGGAAGTCCCGGGAGGGGGCGGCCATCGCACGGTCGGCCGCGGCGCGACCTCGGTCACCGTGGGCCGCGGCCATGCGCGCCGCCTCCGCGGCGTTCGCACGGTTCGCCGCGTACGCCCCCTCCAGCGTCGACGCCGTCACCGGACCGAGGACGGCGGGCGCCGGAGCGGGTGTCCGGGGCCGCGCGGCAGCGGACACGGGCACGACGACGGCCCCCACGACCAACGCGGCGAGAAATGCACGGCGCAGCCGCCCGGCACGTCCGGCGCGCCCCGTACGCCTGTCGCGGCCTGTGCTCCCTTTGCTGCCGGCAGGCGCCGTCGCGTCCGCGCCCCCCTCCGCGGCCGGCGCCGCGTTCGACTTCGCCTGGGCCCCCATACCGTCCTCCCCCTCCCGGTGCGCCCGCTCATCGGGCGTCTCCGAAAGGGAAATTACGGACCGTGACGTGTCGTCGGCGTCCCACCAGGGAGCTCACCTGCGAGGTAGCTCTCAGGTATTACGGGTATGACCGGGACGCCTCAGAAGGGCCTCCGGCAGAACCTTGAAAGGCCCCTGAAAGGCCCCCGGAAGGCCTCCAGAATGCCCCCGAAAGCCACCAACTACCGTCCCCACCAGGCACATTGAGACGTCTACCAGGCCAGCTGAGCGATCTCCTCCGCCACCACCGCGCACGCGTCCGCGGCCGGGTCGATCAGCGGGAAGTGGCCGACGTCCTCGAGGAGCGTCAGCCCGATCACCTCGCCGGACTTCGCCGCCGCGTCGGCGTACGCCTCGGCGACCGCCTCCGGGACCACGATGTCGGTACGGCCCTGCACGAGGGTCGTGGCGATGCCGGTGGGGAGCAGGAACGCCGGGTCGGCGTACGGCAGACGCTCCGCGAACCTGGCTTCTCCGCCCAGGAGTTGGCCGGAGGCGCCCCCGCACACCCCCAGCTCCTCGGCGACCCGGAAGTCCGCGATCGGGGCGAGCGCGACGACGCCGCGAAGCGGGGCGGGGCGGTCGGTGTGCCAGGGGGCGTCGGCGGGCAGCACGTGCCGGGCCGCCGCCCACAGGGCCAGGTGACCGCCCGCGGAGTGCCCGGTGACCACCGTGCGCCGGGCGTCGGCCTGCGGCAGCAGTTCGCGTACGAGACCGGGCAGCGCGTCGAGCGCGGCCGCGACGTCGTCGAAGGTGTCCGGCCAGCGACCCGCGACCGGCCCCGAGCCACCGCCCTGCGCGGCGATCGCACCGCCCTGCGCGGGGATCACGCTGCCCCTGCGGTACTCGACGTTGGCGACGGCGAAGCCGCGGCGGGCCAGGAAGTCCGCGAAGGGAGTGATGTGCCGGCGGTCGTACGGTGCACGCCAGGCGCCGCCGTGCAGGACGACCACGAGCGGGGCGGGGACCGAGGGGTCCGGCTCGCGCGGGGCGTAGAAGTCGATCACCTGGTCGGGGTGGTCGCCGTACGCGGCGGTGACGTCGGGGTCGACGGGCGGGTGCGAGAAGACCGACGCCTGTTCCTCGGCATCGCGGGCGGTGGCGGCGTCCCGGCGCTCGGCAGCGTCGCCGTCGCCGTGCGTGGCGGCGTCGTCCGGGGTGGCTCCCTCGCGGGCTGCGGCGTCGTCCGGCATGCTCCAACCTCTCAGCGGTGAAAAGGATTTGGCGGACCAGGTGTTCGGCGGGCCGGGTGTGAGTTCGGCCGTTGGCGGGGACGGTATCAGGCCCGTGACGTGCGTCGACACACGGATGTCACGCTCGGTGAGGGTTAAACGGTTCTGCCGTTTCGTTACGCTGCCGGGGTACCGTCCGTCTCTCCGAAGGAGCCCGACATGTCCGCCGAGCCCGGCACCGTCCGTCCCGGGGGGCGCACCGCCCGTGTCCGTGCGGCCGTACTCCACGCCGCCGGGGACGTGCTCGCCGAGCAGGGGTTCGCTCATCTCGATCTTGCCGATGTCGCGCGGCGGGCGGAGGTCGGCAAGACCACCGTCTACCGGCGATGGGGATCGGTGACCGGGCTGGTCGCCGACCTGCTGAGCGACATGGCCGAGCAGTCCCTTCCCCGGGTGGAGACCGGGTCCGTGCTGGGGGATCTGCGGGCCAACGCCGCGCTGGTGCGGCGGACGCTCGCGGATCCCCGGCAGGGGGCGTTGTTCCGGGCCGTGATCGCCGCGGCGGCGTGTGACGGTCGTACGGCGGAGGCGTTGCGGCGGTTCTACGACGTTCGGGTGGCCGAGTGGGCCCCTTGCGTCGAACAGGGGGTTGCCCGGGGGGAGTTGCCCCCCGGGACGGATGCCGCCGAGGTCGTACGGGCTGTGTCGGCGCCCCTGTACTACCTGTTGCTCACCACCGGGGTGGCGCCGGACGCTGCCGCGGGGGATCGGGCGGCGGAGGCTGCGGTGGCCGCGGCGGTGGCTGGGGTGTACGTGGCCTCTCGGTGACCCGGGGTGGGCTACGGGTACCCCGGGGTTCCCCGGCACCCGGGGTGGGTGGGCAAACCCCGGGCGCCCTCTTGCTTCGCTCGGTCACCCGGTGTTGGTGCCGGCCGGGGGTGGGTCACGCAGCCCGGCGCTTACGGGGTGCCGCTGCGCCCACCCGTGCCGCCCCTGGCGGCACGATTGCCCGCAGAAACGCGGCTTCGCCGGCCACCCGGCGCCACACGCACCGCAGAAACGCGGCTACGCCAGAACTTCCCCCAGCACCCCCGCCGCCCGTTCCACGTCCGCGAAGCCCACGTACAGCGGGGTGAAGCCGAAGCGGAGGACGTCGGGGTGGCGGAAGTCGCCGATGACGCCGCGGGCGATGAGGCGTTGCATGACCTCGCCGGCGTTGTCGCAGCGGAGGGCGACCTGGCTGCCGCGTTCCCGGTGGGCGGACGGGGTCAGGGACTCCACCCGGCCTTCGGGGACGTAGGCCGCCACGCACTCCAGGAAGAAGTCCGTGAGGGCGAGGGACTTGGCGCGGACCGACTCGATCGGGATGCCGTCCCAAACGTCCAGGGCCGCCTCCAGGGCGAGCATGGACAGGATGTCCGGCGTGCCCACGCGGCCCCGCAGCGCGCCCGGCGCGGCTTCGTAGTCCGGTCGCATCCCGAAGGGCTCGGCGTGCGAGTTCCAGCCGGGAAGCGGGGAGTCGAAGCGGTCCTGGAGGTCGCGTCGTACGTACAGGTACGCCGGTGAACCCGGGCCGCCGTTCAGGTACTTGTAGGTGCAGCCGACCGCGAGGTCCACCCCGTGCTCGTCCAGGCCGACGGGCAGGGCACCCGCGCTGTGGCACAGGTCCCAGACCGCCACGGCGCCCGCCGCGTGCACGGCGGCCGTCAGCGACTGGAGGTCGTGCAGGCGGCCGGTGCGGTAGTCGACGTGGTTGAGCAGGACCGCCGCCGTGCGGGGACCCAGGACGTCGGGCACCTCGGACGGCAGCACGGGCCTCAGTGTGCAGCCGGTCAGCCGCGCCGCCGACTCGGCGATGTAGCCGTCGGTGGGGAACGTCGTCGCGTCGACGACGACCTCGTCCCGGCCGCCTCCGGCCCCCTGCCCTGCCCCTCCCCCCGCAAGCCGGGCCATCCGTACCGCAGCCACAACCGCCTTGAACACGTTGACACTTGTGGAGTCGCCGACCACGATCTGGCCGGGTCCGGCACCCACCAGCGGCGCGATCCGGTCGCCGATTCGCTCGGGCGCCGTCCACCAGCCGCTCTCGTCCCAGGAGCGGATGCGCAGCTCGCCCCACTGGCGGCGGACGACGTCCTCCACCCGCCCGGGGACGCCCGCCGGCAGCGCGCCGAGCGAGTTGCCGTCCAGGTACACGACCTCGTCAAGGACGAACTGCTCGCGCGCCTTGGCCAGTTCGTCGGTCGAGTCGAGCGACTCGGCCCTCGTGCGCAGCTCGGCGCTCTCCCTCGGCTCAGACATGCGACCGCGCCGTCCACAGCTCGGGGAACACGTTCTTCTGCGCGCGCTTCTCCAGCCAGGCCACCCCGGCGGAGCCGCCCGTGCCGGACTTGGCGCCCATCGCGCGCCGGGTCGCCACCAGGTGGTCGTTGCGCCATCGCCAGACCAGTTCGGCGACGTCCGTCAACACCTCGCCGAGCCGGGCGAGTTCGTCGTTCTCGTCGCCCGCGTACAGGGCGGTCCACACCGCCTCCACCTCCGGGGACGGCTCGTAGCGGCGCGACAGATCGCGCTGCAGTACGGCGTCCGGGACGGCGTGGCCGCGCCGGGCGAGCAGCCGCAGCACCTCGTCGTAGAGGCTCGGCTCGTGCAGCGCCTTCTCCAGCTCGGCGTGCACGCGCGGCGCGCCCCGGTGCGGGACGAGCATGGACGCGGACTTGTCGCCGAGCAGGAACTCCATGCGGCGGTACATCGCGGACTGGAAGCCGGAGCCTTCGCCGAGGGCGGAGCGGTAGGAGTTGAACTGGGCCGGCGTGAGCTGCGCCAGCGGCCGCCAGGAGGCGTTCAGCGCCTCCAGCTCGCGCAGGGACCGCTTCAGGGCCGCCACCGCGACCGGCACCCGCTCCTCGCGCAGGGCCCGCGCCGCGGTCTCCCACTCGTGGACGATGACGGTGAACCACAGCTCCATGACCTGGGTGGTGACCAGGAAGACCATCTCGCCGGGGTCGTCGGAGCGGGTGTGCTGGAGGTGGGTGAGGACGTCCGCCTGTACGTAGTCCTCGTACGGCGTCGTTCCGTGGAAGTCGAGATGCGGGGTCTCGGGCTCCTGAGTCTCGTCAGAGTTCTGAGCCTGTTGGGACATCGCTGTCTCCCGATGCGTACTCCGGGTAGCGGTCCGCCCCTGCCGTTTTCGACACGGGGGCCCCGGTCCCCACCGCGCATCCTCCACAATCGTCCCCCGAGTCCGCAAGGTCCGCCCGGTCACACCGGGCGGATCTGCACTGACGTGCCTCAGCTGACCCCGGTGTCAGCCCAGCGTCTGGGCCGCCGCCGGCGAGGAGTCCTTCAGGAACTGGCTGCAGCGCTCGTACTCCTCCTGCTCACCGATCGCCTGGGCGGCGCGGGCGAGGCCGTGCAGGGCACGCAGGAAGCCACGGTTGGGCTCGTGCTCCCAGGGCACCGGGCCGTGGCCCTTCCAGCCGCTGCGGCGCAGGGAGTCCAGGCCCCGGTGGTAGCCGGTACGGGCGTAGGCGTACGACTCGACGACGCTGCCACGCTCGAACGCCTCGTCGGCGAGCTGGGCCCAGGCAAGCGAGGAGGTGGGGTACTTCGCGGCGACGTCGGCGGGCGCCGCGCCGTTCGCGAGGAGCTCGCGCGGCTCCGGGTCATCGGGCAGATGAGTCGGGGGCGGTCCCCCGAGAAGATTCTCGTGAAGGCTCATGACTCCCAGTCTGCGCCATCCCCCCGCCCCCCGGAGACCCCGCACACCCACGGCCCGACGGCACGCCCCCGCCGGCCGGAGACCCCGCACCCCGCGGCCCGACGCACACCCCCAGGCACCCGCGGCCGAAATCCGGCGGAAGGGTCCGTGCCGGTACGTCTCTGCCCGTCGCGTAGCCGGCCGCCCGCCAAGTCCCGCCGTGCTCGACTCCCGGGCAGTACGCCCACGCGGCGACGGGCAAGACGTGCCGGCCCCGACCCGACCCACAACGAACCGCACGGGACCGCACCGGACCCTCAGCGCGCCCCGCCAGAAACCCGTTCCAGCGGCGGCGCGGTCACACACCCATGCGTACGACACTCGGGAACCCGGCACCCGGCCCCCGGACGCCGCACGGTCGCGAACGCAAGCACCGCGCCCACCACGAGGACCGCCGCACACAGCGGCATCGCCCGCCGGAACGCGTCGTCGAACCGCTCCGGCACCCGGTACGCCTCCGGCCCCATCCCCACCAGCAGCGGCAACGCGGCCACCGCGACAAGCCCGGCCGCGCGGGCCGCCGCGTTGTTGACGCCGCTGGCCAGCCCCGCCCGCCCCGCGTCCACGGACGCCAGCACCGTCGCGGTCAGCGGCGCCACCAGGGTCACCATGCCGAGCCCCAGCACCAGCAGCGCGGGCAGTACGTCGGCGACGTACGACGCGTCAGGGCCGACCCGCAGCATCAGCAGCATCCCGGCCGCGCACAGCAGCGGGCCCACGGTGAGCGGGATGCGCGGGCCGATGCGCTGGGCGAGCTGGCCCGAGCGGGCGGAGAACAGCAGCATCAGGGCGGTCGTCGGCAGCAGCGCCGTACCGGCGCCGAGGGCCGAGTAGCCCGCCACGACCTGGAGTTGCAGCGCGGAGAGGAAGAAGAAGCCCGCGAAGGCCGCGTACACGCACAGGGTCACCAGGTTCACCGCGGTGAACTGGCGCGAGGCGAAGATGTCGAGCGGCATCATCGGATCGGGCCGGCGCCGCTCGACGAACACGAACGCGACGCCCGCCGCCACGCCCGCGACCGCCGACACCACGACCAGCACGGAACCGCTGCGCGCCTCGATCAGGGCGTACGTCACCAGGGCGAGGGCCAGCGCGCCGAGGACCGCGCCGAGGACATCGAAACGGCCGTGCTTACGACCGTCCGCGGATTCGGGGACATGCCGTACGGCGATGGGGGCGCACAGCAGCGCCACCGGGACGTTCAGCAGGAAGACCCAGCGCCAGCCGGGGCCGTCCACCAGCCAGCCGCCCAGGAACGGGCCGACCGCCGCGCCGATACCGCCGAACCCCGACCACAGGCCGACCGCCCTGGCCCGGTCGTCCGGATGGAAGGACGCCTGGATCAGCGCGAGCGAGCCCGGCGTGAGCAGCGCCCCGCCGACGCCCTGCAGGGCACGCGCCGCGACCAGCACGCCCGCGCTGGGCGCGAGCCCGCACAGCAGCGAGGCCGCGGCGAACCAGACCACGCCGATGACGAAGACCTTCCGGCGCCCGAACCGGTCCCCGAGCGCACCGCCCAGCAGGATCAGCCCGGCCAGCGTCACCATGTAGGCGTTCACGGTCCACTGGAGCGCCGCGAGGTCCGCGTCCAGATCGCGGCCGATGCGCGGCAGCGCGACGTTGACGACCGTCGAGTCCAGCATCGCCATGCTGGAGCCGAGAACGGTGGTCAGCAGAATCCACTTTCCCGTGCCGCTCGTGATCCTTACGGCCGGGGACTCCTGCGGAGGGGCAGCCATACACCGGAGCATACGGAAGGGCTCGGCACCGCGCGGTGCCGAGCCCTGATCCGTACGTACCGGACGTACTACTTCAGCTTGGTGCCCGTGGAGCGCAGCGCGCCGCACGCCTCGGTGACGCGGGCCGCCATCGACGCCTCGGCGAGCTTGCCCCAGGTGCGCGGGTCGTACTTCGACTTGGTGCCGACCTCGCCGTCGACCTTCAGGACACCGTCGTAGTTGCGGAACATGTGGTCCGCGACGGGACGCGTGAACGCGTACTGGGTGTCGGTGTCGAGGTTCATCTTCACGACGCCGTTCTCCAGCGCGGTGGCGATCTCCTCGGCCGTGGAGCCGGAGCCGCCGTGGAAGACGAAGTCGAACGGGCTCGGCTTGCCGTACTTGGCGGCGACGCCCTCGTTCAGGTCCTTCAGGAGGTCGGGGCGCAGCACGACGTTGCCCGGCTTGTAGACGCCGTGCACGTTGCCGAAGGACGCGGCGAGGAGGTAGCGGCCCTTCTCGCCCAGGCCGAGGGCCTCGGCGGTGCGCAGCGCGTCGTCGACCGTGGTGTAGAGGGAGTCGTTGATCTCGTGCGAGACACCGTCCTCCTCGCCGCCGGTCGGGGTGATCTCGACCTCGAGGATGATCTTCGCGGCGGCGGCCTTCGCGAGCAGCTCCTGGCCGATGGCCAGGTTGTCGGCGAGGGTCTCGGCGGAGCCGTCCCACATGTGCGACTGGAACAGCGGGTTCTCGCCCTTGGCGACACGCTCGGCGGAGATGTCGAGCAGTGGACGTACGTAGCCGTCCAGCTTGTCCTTGGGGCAGTGGTCCGTGTGCAGCGCGACCGTGATGTCGTACTTGGCGGCGACGATGTGCGCGAACTCGGCGAGCGCGACCGCGCCGATCACCATCTCCTTCTTGTGCTGGCCGCCCAGGAACTCGGCGCCACCCGTGGAGATCTGGATGATGCCGTCGCTCTCCGCCTCCGCGAAGCCGCGCAGCGCAGCGTGCAGGGTCTGGGACGAGGTCACGTTGATGGCCGGGTAGGCGAACTTTCCTGCCTTCGCCCGGTCGAGCATCTCGTTGTAGACCTCGGGGGTTGCGATGGGCATCTGACCGCTCCTTGTATGTGCGGGTGGCGTTCTGCTTACGGCCCTGACCTAGGGGGGCGACGTCATCGTCGGCCCCATCTTTCCAGACGTGGCCGGATGCTCCGGCCAGGGTGTCAGGGACTGGTCGGTAACCCCTGGAGCCGCCCGCCCCAGGGGTCCCTGCTGCCTCAGCCCGTGCGCCGGCCCATGTCCCGGTCCGTGCCCGGGCCGGGGCGCTCTACTGCGTCAGTCCAGGCCCAGCTCGTCCTTGGAGTACGCGAAGAGGTACGGGACTCCGGCACCCTGCTGGATCTTCTCGTCGGCGCCGGTCGCCCGGTCGACGATCGTCGCCACGCCGACGACCTCCGCGCCCGCCTCGCGCACGGCCTCCACGGCGGTGAGCGGGGAGCCGCCCGTGGTGGAGGTGTCCTCGACGACGAGGACGCGGCGACCCTTGATCTCGGGGCCCTCCACGCGGCGCTGCAGGCCGTGCGCCTTCGCGGCCTTGCGGACGACGAAGGCGTCCAGCTTCTGCCCTCGCGCGGCGGCCGCGTGCAGCATCGACGCGGCGACCGGGTCGGCGCCCATCGTCAGGCCGCCCACCGCGTCGAAGTCGAGGTCCGCGGTCAGGTCGAGCAGCACCTGCCCGACCAGCGGCGCGGCCTCGCCGTCGAGGGTGATGCGGCGCAGGTCGACGTAGTAGTCCGCCTCAAGACCCGACGAAAGGGTCACCTTGCCGTGCACCACGGCCTTGTCCTTGATCTGCTGCAGCAGTGCTCCGCGTACGTCATCACTCATGCGCATCAGCTTAGAGGCGGCGCCAGCTCCAGGTGGTCGTGGCTTCCAGCGGCTCGATCGGTGTGACCAGGCGGGGGTGGGTGTTCAGGCCGTTGGGCGGGCCGGTCTGCGGCTCCACGCACACCGCCGCCTCCTGCTCGTCGTACACGACGACCCACTGCTCGCGGGCTGCCACCTTCAGCTCCAGCTGCCCGGGCCAGGTGAGCGTGACGTCGACTCCGTCGGGCATTGCGAAGCAGTCGTCCCAGGGGCCGGGGCGCGGGTCGACGCGCTTGCCGGTGGGGAGGTGGTCGTCGCCGCGCTCCTCCTGCCAGGCGGGGGTGAAGTCGAGGAGGACGTCCTCGCCGGTGCCGAGGTTCCGGTTGAACCAGGGGTGCCAGCCGATCTGGGCCGGGAACGAGTCCCCGTACGTCTCCACGGACGTGGTGAGCGTGAAGGCGTCCGGTGTCAGGGCGAAGACCTGGGTGACGCGGCCGGGGTGGGGCCAGGGGGCGACGAGGTCGTACGTGATGACCGCTTCCGTGGCGGTGGTGCGGGCGGTGGTCCAGGCGCCGTCCCGGGTGGTGCCGTGGATGGCGTGCGGTGGGGAGTTGAGGGGCATCTGCCGTACGACGGCCCCGTCCAGGAAGCGGCCTTCGCGGATGCGTCCGCACCACGGGACCATCGGGAAGCAGCCGAACTTCTCGCCCTGGCGCAGCAGTTCGACGCCGCCGACTCGCAGACTGCCCACCCGGCCGCCGTTCTCCGGCAGCACGGTCACCTCCGCGTCACCCGCGGTCAGCGTGATGTCTTCGTTACTCACGCCCTGACCTTACTGGCGGGGGTGACGCACGCTGGGGGCCGGGTCCGTGCCGGTGGGCGACTGCGGGCCGCGTCACTGCGGGCAATCGTGCCCACCCACCCCTGGGGCCGGCATCAGTGGCGTTTGCGCAGGGCTCGGGTTACGGCGATGGCGGAGGCGAGGGCGAGGGCCGCGGCGGGGGCCGCCCAGCGGAGGGTGGCGCGGGCGGCGGCGGCCTCCGGAGCCGGGACGGGGGCGTAGCGGCCCCGCGGCGGCGCGTGGTCCACCTCCTCCGCGCTGCGACCGATCATCGTGCGCCGGGCGTGCGCCGCCTCGGCCATCGGATCGGCTCGCTCCCCGGGCAGCGGGGCCCCGCCCAGGGACTCCTCCGCGTCGCCGAATTCCGCACCGAACTCCTGCTCCAGGGACGGCGGAGGAACCTCGGTCTCGAAGACGGAGGGGGAGGAGGGCTCTTCCGGGGCGGGTTCAGGGGTCGCTTCGGGGGTCGGTTCGGGCGCCGCGTCCGTGCCCTGTCGCGGCTCGGGTTCGGAGCCCGGCCGCTTCTCCTCCGCCCCACCCCCCAGCGCCTCCGCGAAACGGTTCAGCAGCCGCGTCATCGCCGATGTCACCGCGTCCGGCGGGAGTTCCGTCACCCGGCCGTCCGCCGTCGCCGTACCGCCGAAGGCGAGCGTCGTGCCGCCGTCCGCGGGGGCGAGCCGTAGCGAGAGGGCCAGCTTGACCGAGCCGCTGCCGCGGGCCTCCGTCGCGTCGCCCTCGACGGCGTAGGTGTCGTCGTCGTGCGCAGTGACCCGCACCGCACCGCGGTAGGTGATCGTGTGGCCGCCGATGCGGACCTTCAGCCGGCCGGACACGGGCGGCGTGCCCGCGTCCTGCTGGAGGCCGGGAACCGCCCTGGCCACCCGTGCGGGATCGGCCAGCGCCTCCCGCAGCCGCTCGACCGGAACCGGAACGAACACCTCATGCTCCATGTCAGCCGAGCCTACCCAGCACGGCCCGGACCGCACCTGTCAATGACGCGATTCCCTGGCCGAAACCGGGCTCCGCCTCAGTCGGCGTACCGCGGATGCACCAGCGTGGAGGGCGCCAGGCCGGTGATGCGGGTGCGGGAGGCCGCTCGGACGTCCGCGTTCAGCCCCGGCCGGGTCAGGGTGCGCGGGGGCGGGGCCGCCGGGTCGAGGCCCAGGACCGGGGGAGTGGCGGCGGCGAGAAGGAAGCCCCAGTCGTGCGGGGCGCGGGAGGCGCCCGCCGTGCGGTCGGGGCCCGCGGCGAAGCCGATGTCACGCCCGCCCACGCGGTACGGCACCGTGTGCAGTCCGGCCGCCCGCACCGTCGCGTCGACCGTCCAGAAGATCCGCCGCCGGGTCGCCACCGGCCCCGCGTGCACCGCCAGCCGTCCGTCCGGCGCCAGCACGCGGCTCGCGAGGCCGTAGAACTCCTGCGAATAGAGCTTCGTGCTCGCCGTGATGCCGGGGTCGGGCAGGTCCGAGATCACCACGTCGTACGTGGAGTGGGCGCCGCGCAGCCAGCGGAAGGCATCCGTCACGGCGACATGGACGCGCGGGTCGTCGTACACATGCCCGTTGAGCCGGGAGAGCGCCGGGTCGTGGCGCGCCAGCCCGATCACGGCCGCGTCGAGTTCGACCACGTCGACCCGGCGTACGCCCGAGTGGCGCAGCACCTCGCGGACCGCGAGGCCGTCGCCGCCGCCGAGGACGAGCACGCGCGCGTGCGGCCCGTTCATCGCGGGGTGGACGAGCGCCTCGTGGAAGCGGCGCTCGTCCCGGCCGCTGACCCGCAGGCGGCCGTCGAGGAAGAGGTCGAGGGGGCTGCCGTGCGTGCCGCCGGTCAGGACGACCTCCTGGACGCCGCTCTGCAGCGCCACCCGTACGTTCTCGCCGTAGACCGCGTGTCGCGCCGCCCGTTCGAAGTCGTCGACCAGGACGGCCGCGGCGGCGAGCACCCCGAGGACGACGAGGTTGGCGACGAGCAGCAGCCAGCGGCCGCGCCGGGTCAGATCCCGCCGGAACAGGCCGAGTACGAGGGCGCCGCCGGCGAGCGCGTTGACCGTGCCGGTGAGCAGCGCGCCCGTCACCTGGCCTAGCAGCGGCAGCAGCAGGAAGGGGAAGGCGAGGCCGCCGACGAGCGCGCCGACGTAGTCCGCGGCGAAGAGGTCCGCCACCGCGCCGCCCGCGTCCTGGCGGCGGATGCGCTGGATCAGCTCCATGAGCAGCGGGACCTCGGCGCCGATCAGCAGGCCGATGGCGAGGGAGAAGGCGACCAGGAGGTAACGGGAGCCGGCAGCCCAGAGCCCGCTCCAGTCCCCCGTCCACGCGAAGACCGCGTACAGCGCCATCGCGCTGCATCCGCCGACCAGCGCGAGCGCCGCCTCGACCGCGCCGAACCCCGCCGCGGCGCGCGGGCGCAGCCGTTTCGCGGCGAGGGAGCCGATGCCCATCGCGAAGACCATCACGGACAGGACGACGGACGCCTGGGTGACCGAGTCGCCCATCAAGTACGAGGCGAGGGCGACCAGTTCGAGCTCGTACACAAGTCCACAGGCCGCGCAGACGAACACTCCCGCGAGGACGAGGAACCGTCCGATGCCCGGACTGACGGGCAGCCGCGCCTGGCCCTGGACGCCCCAGGACGGCGGCGCGCCGGGTGGAGCAGGCGCGTGCGGTTCGATCACCTTGGGAACGCTACGTCACGCTTGCGCTGCGCTTCGTCACCCACACGTGTGGAAACGTGGGCTTGTTGGGCGTTCGGGGTTTGTGTTCCTGGGGGCTGTCGCCCCCAGACCCCCGCCATCGGCCTGAACGGCCTCGTCCTCAAACGCCGGACGGGCTGAGAAATCCGCCGGACGGGCTCAACTGCCGTACCCCCACCCGCGTGCGCGTCGCGACCAGCTGGCCGTCCTGCGGATACGCGTGCCATGTGCGCCAGTGGACCTGGCCCTCGTGGCGTTGGGCGAGCATCGCGGTGAAGGCGTGGGGGCTGCCGGGGAAGACACCCGCGAGTCCGTTGGGGTGGTCGGAGACGAGGGCCAGCAACTCCTGGGCGCGGCCCGCGAAGGAGCCGTGGGAGAGGGTCTCGACGCGGGCCGCGAACTCGTACTCCCAGTCGCCGAGCCGTTTCGCCACGCCGAGCGGGAGGGGCGTGCTGCTGCCGGAGATGCACGCGACCGTCTCCGAACAACTGCCCTGCTCCTCATCGAGGAGCACCTGGTGCGACGCGCCGAGGAGCCGCAACTGAAGTCTCGCTCCGGCGAGTTCGAGGTCGAGGGTGGCGAGCGCGGGGAGCGGTTCGCGCCCCAGGGCCCAGGCGAGGTCTGCCGCGCGCGTGTCGGTGTAGGCGGTGTTCAGGGTCGTGAGCATGGGTCGGCTCCGCTAGCACGCATTAAGGGAGGTGGGGGGAGGTCCGGCGCACCCGGTCGGCGCCGGGAGAACGGCCCGGTCAGCCCGTCAGGAAGGACGTCCGAGGGCTGCTTTGGTGATGTAGAGGGAATCATGAACTATGGCGCCGCCACAGCGTTTTTACCCAACTTCGTAGGGTTTCCATCCCCCCGAGGGCTTCACAGCTCAACTGTTCAACCACGGCGTACGCCCGGAGCACGGAAGTGCCCGCCGGAAGCCGTTCCCCGACGGGCACTTCACTGCGTTCCGGATGCGGCTCCCCTGAGGAGCTCGGCTGCCCCGTGTCAGCTGCCTCCGCCGCATCCGCCGCCGCCACCGCACGAGGACCCGCCCCCGCAGGAGGACCCGCCTCCGCACGAAGAACCGCCCCCGCACGAGTGGCTGCTGTGGTGTCCCCCGTGGTGCCCGCCCGACGAACCGCTGCCGCACGAGACCGCCGTACTGCCGGCACTGCCGGCGCCGCCGGCCCACCAGCTGTTGCTGCTGCTGCCGGTGCGCCGGGAACGCGTGCCCCCGCCTCCGGACCTGCGTACGGCCTTCCTCCCCTTCCGGTTCGCGGCCACGAAGGCCCCGACCAGCACGATGCACCCAACCGCCAGGATGATGCCGATGACCATGGCGCCACCCCCCTTTCGTTCCCCCGAAGCGGCCCCCCGTGGGCTCTCGCTCCGTGCACGGGATCCGTGCGTGAGAGGGGGATGCCCTCGCGCCCGGCGGGCCAAAGCAGAGTTGAGGAACTTCAGAGGGTTCTATCGAGGAAACGACCCCTGACCTGCACATAGGCGCAGTTCAAGAGCTGTCCGGGCCTCACTGGGCCGTCTGTGGGCCGTGATCTTCCTAGGAAATGCCGAAGCAACACAGAGGTGAGGGCAGACAGAGCACTTTCGCAGTCGTCGAGCGCGGGCATCTCAAGGAGGTGCTGTTCAAGTCTGCAGAACTAGCGGATGCCCCGGACGAGTGGTGGGTCGTGGGTACGGCTCTTGGCGTGGGCCGTGCCCTGGACGAATTGTGGGCCGTGGGTACGGCTCTTGGCACTGGCAGCCATCAGGGTCCGGAAAGCCGTATGTTGTCCCTCACCGAGGAGCCCAAACACCCTGCGAGGGGCAGCGACCCGTGCTTCAAAACAACGCACAGTCCGCAAGGTCATCCGTCGAGTCGGAGATCCTCCACGACTGTGATGCAGTCTCAGCCGCGAGGTCTGTCCCGACATGTTCGTGCTGCGGGATGGAAGTTTCGCGGTGATCGGCACGGGGTTCCTGCCTGTCTGGGCTCCAACCAACCGAGAAAAGGAGCTGATCTATGTGCCAATGCTAGAGCGGCACATCTCTGAACAGGGGCAGACGGTCCGGGCCGTCGTAAAGGAGACCTCCCGGACCGTCCGCTACATCGCCATCCTGCTGACACGTGCCCTGATCGGCAGCGCCTTCTCGGTGCTGGCGATCGTCGGATACGTCGTCTGGCAACGCGTCTGATCCCTGCCAGGAACAGACAAAGTCGCAGCAGACAGCCCTGCCACCTTACTGCTGCGACCGGCACCCGCCGTGCGATCTGCTGCACGGCGGGTGCCACGGACTAGCTCCGGCAAAGACTGCCCGTGCTTCACTGGGACGTCTAGGAGTTGTGATCCTCCTGCGGTGCGCCCTGAAACACCGTGTCGATGGCGCGGCGGGCCCTCCTGCGACTGTCGGGCATCAGGTGGGCGTACACCCGCAGGGTCAGCCCCGGGTCACCATGCCCCATGTACTCGCTCACGGCCTTGATGTTCTCGCCCGCGTCCAACAGCGCAGAGGCGTAGAAGTGCCGGAGGGCGTGCATGCCGTGCTCGCGCGCCGCCTCGTACTTGCCGTTCTCATCCGTTTCCGGCGGGATGAGGCCAGCGACCGCCAGAGCGGGCTTCCACTCCTTGCCGTTGAAGTTGCTGCGCCACACCATGCCCCCTTGCTCAGCCGTAAAGATCATCCGGGCGGACACCTTCGGCCCCTCCGGTACGTCCCATGGCAGCGTGATCTCCACGGGCTTGAAGGCGTCCATATGCGCCCGGAGGGCGTCCGCCACGGAGTCAGGCAACGGCACGTCCCGCCTCTTGCCGCCCTTGGGGAGCGCGAACACCGGCCGCCCTTCAACGTGCTTGATCTGCCGGACCACGTGGAGCGTGCGCCCATCGGCGTCGATGGCATCCTCAGCCAGCCCGAACACCTCGCCCTGCCGCAACCCGCATCCGGCCCCGACGTTGACCATCGCTTGGTACCGATCCAGAAGGGCCGCGCGAACGGCGAACACGTGGTCGGGTACCCACGGGACCACGGGATGCGGGTCAGGCTTGGGACGCCGAACGGTGCGCGCACCGCAGGGGTTGCGCGACAACAGCGTGTCGTCGACAGCGGCAGACAGGACCCCCTGAACGTCCGCGAAGATGTTCCGGGCGTAGGAGGGGCCGACGCCGGGCTTCGCTTCCAGGGCGGCAACGAACTCCCGGATGTGCTCCGGCCGGAACGTCCCGATCGGTCGGGAGCCGAGCACCGGGTAGGCGTGCAGCCGCAGCCGCCGGCCGAGTTCCTTCCGGGTCATCACACTGGGCGTCTTGGTGTCCAACCACTTGTCGGCATACTGCCGGAACGTGATCTGCATGGACTTGGGGTCGGTGTACTGACCTCGCGTCATGTCCGTCTCGATGGCGCTGAGCCACTTCTCAGCAAGCCGCTTCTTGCCGTCGGGGAAGCTCTTGGACTTCTCGGTGCCGTCGGGGCCGACGTACCGGGCCCGGTAGCGCATGCCCGTGCCGTGCCGATCGGTCTTGACGCGAACGGTCTTGCCGTCCGGGCCGGTCTCGGTCCTGTACCAGCGGTCTTGGATGTGGCCAGCCATGGGGGCTGACTCCCTTCTCGGTAGCAGGGCACGGCGGGGCCTGGTGGCGTCCGTCCGGCCGGTTTAGGGGTGTGCCGGGCCAGGCCCGCTACTCGCTATGGGCCTGATCACTGGGGGTTTGGGGTGCTAGCGGGGCTGCTACCGGTAGCGGGTCGGGGTGCTACCGGTAGCAGGGCTCTGGCGGGGTTCAGGGAGGCTGTGACAGGGGCTCGGGTGGCCTCTGGAGGGGGTTTTCGGGGGTGCTGGAGGTGTGCCTCCCTGCCTCCCTGAGAGGGCATCTGCGCTGATCAGGTGGAGGGATGCGGGTCAGGGAGGGAGTCAGGGAGTTCTCCCCTCCTCCCCGGCCCTGGGGGGGGGTTGCCTCCCCGTGGGCGGCGCCCCCTTTGCCCCTCTACCGGGCAGGTCAGCGGCCGTTACCTGCCCCTCTACCGAGGTAGAGGGCCCCCTACCCGGCGGCGATGGGCAGGGCGGGGCGAGTACGCCCTTCGCCGGGTGGACCGACGGGCTCGGGTAGAGCGGGAGGGCTCTACCTCAGGCCGCGTTCGTACAGTCAGGCCGCGTCGGTGATAGCGGTCCGTTCCGCCTCCCACTCCCGTACGGCGGCGGGGTTGAAGCGGAGGTAACGGCCGACGCGGAAGCCGGGCGGGCCGATGCGCTTGCGGCGCCACTGGTACACGGTCTCGACGCTCGGGAGGCTGAACATGGTGACCAGGTCTTCAGGGGTGAGGTAGCGGTCCGGGAGGCCGTCGCGCAGGATGGCGCGCGGGTCGGTGTGCTCGGGGGTGGCCATGGCGGTGGTGACTCCTCGTGTCCGGGGTGCGGTGCGTGGGAGTGGTGCCGGTCGCCGTCCTAGAGAGTTGGTGTATCGCAGCGTCCGCAGCGTCCTAGCGTCCGCACGGTCGCGTTGGTGCAGGCCAGCGGGGGCAAGGGGTGTGGACGCTAGTGCGGACGCTGTGGACGCTGGACAGCTGTAGCGTCCGCAGCTTGGACGTGTCCGGGCCGCTGGTGTGCGGCCCGGCCCGGCGGGTTGTCCGGCTACGTCAGTGCTGGTCGGGCGGGGGTTCAAGGTGCCCCGGTCGGGCCACCTCCGGCCAGAGGGAGGCCTGTTCGGGTGCGGACGCTGAGTCGTCTTCGTCGGGTGCGCGGGTGAGCGTGAGGAGTCGGTGTCGGGTTCGGTCGCGGCTACGCTGCGTGTCGTCGACCATGACCCCGATGGACCGCAGGAGCGGGGCGAGCCGCTTGACGCGTCCGCTCGCGCGGGTGGGGTCTGCCGGCCAGTTCTTCGGCCGGACGAACGGGGTGGGCAGGGCTTCGAGCAGCTGCCCGGCGGTGCCCTGCCAGGTGCCTGCTTGCTCCACCAGGTGGGCAATGGCCATGGCGAACAGGTCGCCCTCCATCGCGTCCGTGGCGACGTTCGCGGAGGTGGCGAGGTAGTCGTCCAGGGTGTTCCAGCCCTGCGTCTGGTCGACGGCCGCCAAGACGCGGGCGAAGTCGGCCATGCGCGGCATGGACTCCAGCCGCACCGCGGGCAGGACCGCGAGCACGCAGGCCAGCACGTCGAACAGGGCCCCGAGCACGGCCGGCCGTACCGCTTCGAAGGTGGCGTCCAACTCCTCTTCGGAGCGGCGGTGCTCGGAATCGATGAGCTGCAAGTCGAGCATGAGGACGCGTTCGGCGAGGTCCCCGGCGAGCGCTCCCGCGTCGATGGTGGTCAGGGCGAGCACCCGCTTGAAGGTGAGGACCACCACGTCGTCATCGGTGTACAGGGCGCGGTCGACCACGCCGTCGCCGGTCACAGCCTTGCACAGGGTGTCGGAGAGCCATGGCGGGATGGTGCTGATGTTGTCCAGGCACAGCGCCCATGAGCTGAACGCCTGCCGTGACCAAGCCTTTTCGTCACGGGGCTGGCTGCGCTTGGCGGCCGGGGACGGGTCGATGAGGTTGATGAACATCTGTGCGGCCTTGGACTTGCCCGTGCCCTGCTCGCCCTTGCAGACCACGGCCGGGTGCGGGATGTCCGGAATCCACGCGGCGACCAGCCAGGCAACGAGCTGGTGGAACGCGGCCGTGTCCATGTTCAGCAGGGCATGCAGCTTGGCCAGTCCGTCACCGTCCAGCACCGGGGGCGGCATCGGGGCCATGGCGCCGGAGCGGCGGAAGAGCACCGGGGCCCGGTCGACCACCTGCCAGCCGACGCCGGTCACGACGACCGCGCGTCCGTCCGCGCTGCCGAGGTCGACCACGATTGCGCCGGCGGGGTCGCGCCCCACTCGCAGATGCACCGGTACCGGGTCGGTGTCCTCCGCGATGCCTTCCAGCACGGTCATGGCGTCCGCGAGGGCGGACTGTGAGGCCACCTCGCTGGGGTAGGCGTCGGCGAACTGGCGGGCCAGCCGTTGGCGCAGTCCGCCCTTGTTCCGCAGCGGCAGCGCGATGTTCGGGCCGTCGATGGCGACCGCGTACGGGCGGCCGTCCGGGGACATCACGAACCGGTACTGCTCGCGCGCGAGGGCGACCAGTCGGGAGGCGGCTGACGGCTTCTTGTCGTCACCCGCGCCGTGCGGGACCCGTGCGGGTGCCCGATCCGTACGGGCGGAGGGGTGTGCGCCCGGGGTGTTCACGGCCCCGTTCACGCTGTTCACAGCGCGGGCCGATCCGTTCACGGGAGTGTTCACGATGTTCACGCGGGGACCGCCTCTCCGGTCGGCCCTGAACACTTCCGCACAGGACGGGTCGTTCGCAGGCAGACGGGTCGGGCCGACGGCCGCCGCGTGCGACGGCCGTGGCAGGTCGATTCATAAAGGTCAGGGGTCGACTCGCCGTCGCTTGAATCGGCCGACCACACCGCCGTGAACACCGATTGGTGGGCGTGAGCGAGCCGGGCCAGCAGGCACCACACAGCGAGCAGGTTGACGGGCGTCGCGCCGGCGTTGACGGGCGTCGATCCCCCGTCGGCCGTCCGGTCGACGGGTACCGAGTCGGCGTCGATCTGAGCCGTGACGCCGGGCGTGACGCGGGCCGTCACGCTGATGAGGGCCGTGACGCCGCCCTCCGTGTCGACAGGCGTCGAAGCGTCGTTGACGGGCGTCGAAGACAGCAGGAGGGCGAGCAAGAGCGGGAAGCGGTCGGCCTTGGCCTCGTTGCAGGATCGGCAGGCCAACACGAGAGAGGACACCGACCAGGAGCGCCACACGCTCACTGGTGCGATGTGGTCGGCGGTGGCTTCCCGCAGGTCCAGGAAAGGGCGACGGCAGTAGTAGCAGTGTGCGCCGTCGCGGGCGGCGAGCTGCTGCTTGCGGGCTCGCCGCCGAGCCGCGTTCAGGTGCGGTGGACGGCGGCTCATGCTGCGACCGCCAGATCACGGGCTGCCGTCGCGCGGAACAACCCGTACGGACGGATCAGGGTGACCAGACCCTCGGCACGCAGCGTCTTCATCGCGGCGCGCACGGTCTTGGCGGAGCACCTGAAGCGGGCGGCGAGGTCGCGTTCGGGCGGTACCCGCTCGCCCGGTGCCAGCGCTTCCACCTCGCCGCGCAGTGTGTTCGCCAGGTCGCGGGCAGCGGCCCCCTTCTCCCGGAAGATTCCGCGTGCAGCAGCTTTCTCGGGTGTCTTGATGGAGGTCAGGCAGCCGTACGCCGACCGAACTGCCATGCGGTCGACACCCAGTCGCGCAGCGATCGCGTTGGCTTCCAGGCCTTCACTCAGGTGCAGCAGCAGCACCTGCCGCGGGAAGTCGTCGATGCGCAGGAGCGCGTCACGCTGGGCGTCGTCCAGCGTGGCCAGCGCCTCGCGCTGCCAGGCCGGAAGGGACTCCAGCGTGACCGGCTCGCGAGCCACCTCCGGGTGGCACATCTGAATCCGCAGCAGTGCCGATTCGACTAGCCGACTGCCGGTCGCCAGGCTGCACCCCAGACGCTCGCCCACGATCAGGGCGGGGCAGCCGTCCAACCGCGCCAGCAGCGCCTCCCGCTCCCGTTCGGGGAGGTCAGCAACCAGCCGCAAGAGGGTCTCGGACGGGTCCGCAAGGGGGCACTGCCCTTCCACCATCGGGGCCAGGACGTAGCAGGTGATCGGGTCACTGAAGTCCATGGGCCGCTCGTACGAGGACGAACGCTTGAAGTGCTTCCCGAGCTGCGTCTTCACCCGTGCGTAGAGGATGAATCGCGTGTCACTTTCACTCAGCGGCTCCGCGCGAAGCAAGTCCTTCGCACCCGTCCGCGAGACCTCAAGCCACGCGTTCTGGGCGATGTCCTCCGCCAGCGTCTCAGCCGCCGCGAAGCTGAAGCCGTAGCTGATCAGCTTGCGCCGTGCGTAGCCGACCAGGTGGGCACCGTGGCGCTCGTAGAGAGCGGCGAGGCGCTGCGACTGCGCAGCCGTCAACGGGATGTCCTCCCCCTGACGTAACCGGCGCCCACCGGGACCATTGCCCTGACGCGTGACCTGCTCGTTCGTCCGTTCCGCAACGACTCCGGGCATGATGGATGAGCCCCTTCGAGGGTCAGGGAGCGGCTATCTGCTTGGCGGTGGAGGCCGCTCCTTGCTTTTCCTGGCGTGACCAGGCCTTTTCGCGGTACAGCGCACGCCGGACAGACCGTCTCCGATCGACCGATCCGACCGGCGGGCACATCCCTAAGGTTCCCTAGGGCACCCTAGGGTGTCAAGGGGTACAGTAGGGATGGCATCCACTGAGACAAGGGAGCACGCGAGATGTCGGATCAGGCCGACAACCGAGCGCCGTACGCGCAGATTGCCGCCCACTACGCGGAACTGATCACGTCCGGCGCACTACAGCCGGGCTCTCTCCTACCAAGCATCAAGAGCATCGCGAAGGAGTGGCAGGTCAGCACTGCCACCGTCGAAAAGGCGTTGGCGAAGCTTCGCAATGAGGGACTGGTCAGGGGGATTCACGGAATCGGGACGGAGGTTCTAGACCGGCCTGCCCCGATGTCCTCGGGAGCCCAGCGCCAGGATCGCGGACGCCGCACCGGGTCTAGCTGGGGATCTGGCGAACGGTCCGACTCCCACCAAGCGGCAGTAGTGTCGGCACCCCGAGACGTGGCCCAAGCGCTCAACATCAAGCCCGGCTCGGATGTGATCAGGCGACGTCGTGTGTATCGCGACCGGCACGGCATCGTCGCTCACTCGACATCATGGATTCCGGCCCGGTATGAGAAGTTGATCCCGCAGTTGGCGAAGGGCGAGCGTCTCACTGGAGGCACTTCGCTACAGCTCATTGCCGCGGCCACCGGTCGACCGATCACGCATCGGATCGACACCGCGTCTGCGCGCGTGCTGACGCCGGAGGATGCCGAACTCCTGGAGCTGGACCCCGTGAAGCCGCCTGCTGAACCGGTAGTGGTGATGACGGCAAAGTTCGTCGACAGTGACGGCGAGGTTGTGGAGTACGGGGTCGACCTTGGGGGCCCCGGGCGTACCTGGCGGACGGAATCGGAAGTCACCGCGTGACCGCCACCAACGGCGCCCGCCGGCCGTTCTGCGTCCTGATGGCGGGACTCCCCGGGTCGGGCAAGACGACTCTGTCCCGTGCGCTCGTATCCATAGGCTTTGTCAGGCTGTGTCCCGACGAAGAGATGTTCCACCGACACGGCGTGTACGGAGTTGATTTCCCTCGGGGCGTCTTTCCGACCCTGGAACGACCGGTCCTAGAAGAGATCTCCGACGAACTCCGCGGGCAACTCCGCGCCGGGCATGACGTGGTGGTTGACCACGGGTTCTGGACACCCAACGACCGTGCTCATTGGCACTCGATCGCGACGGAGGCGGGCGCGAGCACGGTACTCGTCTACCTAGAGGCGAGTCACGAAGAACTCTGGGCCCGTGTGAGCAAACGGAATGCTCACCATGAGGCCGACCCAAACTCCATCTACTTCGCCGAAAGTGACTTGCTCCGCTACCGAACCCGGTTTGAACCTCCGGAGCCGGACGAACCACACCTCGTGTACAACGGCGACCCTAATTCAGTGCTGAAGGCGCTTGATGAAGCGACCCAGCAAGACAGGAGATAGAAGGTGCGGCCTACGGCCGCGCGGCCCCTGGCAGCTCGCTGCGCTCGCGCGCGGCCGACGGGCAGGCCCAAGCGCCGTCGCCCGGGCCCGCCCGTGATGTTGAAGAGACCACCTCGCCGCACGCGGGTGGTCTCTTCTGCTGCGCCACTCCGGGCTCAGCGTCCGCAACCCGCCGGCAACTAAGAGCCGCCCTGACCTGTGCAAAAACGGCTCTTAGTAGTGGTGCGTGTGCGGACGCTGCGGACACTAGCGGACGCTAAACATTTTGTTTAGCGTCCACAGAAACAGTGCAGGTCAGAAGGAGTGAGAGATAGCCGGCGGACGCTGCG
Source organism: Streptomyces sp. NPDC005485 (assembly GCF_040606085.1). Classification (NCBI taxonomy): domain Bacteria; kingdom Bacillati; phylum Actinomycetota; class Actinomycetes; order Kitasatosporales; family Streptomycetaceae; genus Streptomyces; species Streptomyces sp. NPDC005485. The sequence goes on from NZ_JBEXDZ010000009.1 coordinate 100,346, forward strand.
GACGCTATCTTCCCTCAACTCTCTAGTAAGACGAGAAGGACGGCTTTTCAGGCGCCGGGGCCGTGGAAGGGACGGCCGTCTGCGCCGGGCTGAAAAGCCGTGGTGGGCTGCGCTTGTCCGGGCGCCTGACGGTTACGGTGTGTGGTTGCTTGTCGCTTGTTGTCGCTACAAGCGACAAGCGGGAACAGGGGGTCACAGCCCCTGGAGGGCCCCTAGGTGGGGGTGTGCTTGTTGTCGCTTGTAGCGACAACAAGC